>CALLPS010000074.1 GCA_938015355.1 uncultured Pleurocapsa sp. | reverse complement strand
GCTAGTAACCATCTGGAAAGGTTTAGGCTACTACATGGTCATATATCTAGCGGGATTACAGTCTATTTCTCCCGAACTCTACGAAGCTGCGGCGATCGATGGTTCAGATAGCTGGCAAAAGCATCTAGATATTACCATTCCTCTAATGCGTCCTTATTTATTCCTAGTAGCAGTAATTTCGGCAATCTCGGCAACTAAAGTCTTTGAAGAAATATTTATCATGACTCAAGGCGGGCCTAGAAATAGTTCTAAAACCGTAGTTTACTATCTTTATGAAAGAGCATTTCAAGATTTGGATATTAGTTATGCCTGTACCATTGGATTGGTTTTGTTTTTAGGAATATTAGGTTTGTCGATTATTAATTTAAAATTGACTGCTGAGGATAATAAATAATGTTGTTTATTTTAAGTATGGAATAAATAACGATACTGTTTTTAGCTTTTCCTAAAGGAAACCGCTACGCATATAGCTTTTAGCTTAATGATAGATTTTTCTTTTAATTTAGTCTTGTTCTTCTTGATCGTAAGCAAAAGGTGGAGAAATTAATATACCGCCACATGTCCACAGTTGATTTTTATTTCCTTTTAATCTTTGATCTTCTTTTAAATACAAACACAAAGTATTATCACCTTTATTCTGATTTATTACAATTAGGATTATGAAAACTATCCCAGTAGATCTTGCTCCAATACGGATTTATTATATAATTTTGTAAGTCATCTTCTTCTCCATTAACAAGAATTTTTATAAATATGGCTCCCCCAACTTTCAGTAAGGGATTTTTTGATGATAAATTTTTCAATTCAGCGATCGCAAAAAATTATGCTGAAGAATATTAAAGACGCTTGGTGTAAATTATCATCGTTAAATTTAAAAGTTTCTAAGATCTTAGCTCTTAGTTTTGAAAATCTGCTGATTAAGATGTGCGATGGGAATCAAAATCTAAATAAAATTACCTCATTTTATCTAGTTAGCTGGGACTACTAGTGGAAGGATTAAAATACTAGCAATAAAATTCATAAAGCTTATAGCTTATAGCTAAAAACCGAATCACTCTGATTTTTAATTCACACGCTTACGTATCAAAGACTAATCCTTTGTAAACTATCACGAGGGTTTTCCTTACGGAGGTCACGAATTTTCTCATAATACTCTTTAATTTGAGGAGTAACTTGCTGGGGAATGGCAATGATAATCTTGACCAATTGATCACCGCGATTTCCTTTTGGTGAAGACCAACCCTTGCCCCGTAGACGTAATACCTGACTTGAATTAATTCCCGCAGGAATTTTCATGCTAACATTGCCGTCAGGGGTAGGGATGCTGATGGATGCACCTAAAACCGCTTCATCGGGAGTTACTGGCACTTCACAGACCAAATTATCCCCTTCAAAACTAAAGAATGAATGAGAATTTAAGGTGACGTTGAGATAAAGATCTCCTCTCTGCTGACTATAGGGATTAAGAACCCCTTTTCCTGCTAAACGAATCCGAGAGCCAGTTTTAACCCCCGCAGGAATATGCACCTCTAATGTTTCTCCACCGATACCAAAACGTTTAGAAGTACCCCGAAAAGCTTCCGCAAAAGTTAGATTAATACTTGCTTCACTATTATCTGAGTTTGATGTCGATTGCTGACCAACTCCAGCAAAATCCTGAAAATTACTACTTCCCCTAGAAGTTTGAGAATAGTTTTGAGCGCTGGCACCACTATTCCCTGAACCAGAAAAGCGACCCAAAAGCTCGTTAATAAATTCTTCAAAGTTACCGTATTGACTAAAATCGGTGCTGTTAAAGTCAACCTGGGTATTCGCACTACTGCTACTGCTTTGCCTTGGGTAGCCTGTGGATGCACTCTGCTGCCAATATTGACCAAAGCGATCATATTTAGAACGCTTCTCTTGATCCGAAAGCACATCATAAGCTTCGCTAATTTCTTTGAATTTCGCCTCAGCTGCCTTATTCCCTTGGTTGCGATCAGGATGATATTTTAAAGCTAACTTACGAAATTTCTTTTTGATTTCATCAGCCTGTGCTGTTTTGTTGACTCCCAAGATAGCGTAGTAATCTTTAAATTCAGTAGAAGACATTGAAAATTATTTCCTAAAAGAGTTAGCTGGCTTCAGTCAGCCTATATAATGCAAACAAAGATAATGGCTTGATAATCTTATCTAAAGTTTAACCCCATAATTACAGATTTATTTAATCAGCTAGTTAAAAAACTTTAACGTAGCATATTTTAGGCAAACCATCTTCAAGTTTTGTAAAAAAAAGGTGTAGCGACTCTAACTACACCTTGAAAATTGCTAGATTTTTAACCTTGAATTAAATCATGTTCAATTGTTAACACTAAGTTACTGTCCCTCAGAATAGAGCGAGCAGTTATGGAATCTTTTCTTTTTATTAGATAACTGTGTTATCAGCAATAGTCGCGTTTTTTAAAATTACTACAATTCCACTGCGAATATAAAAACCGTCCTCTTCTCTCTGGGCTTCTTCAACTCGATCTTTGTTCAAAATTTGAACATTGCGACCAATACAAGCATTCTTGTCGACAATGGCATGGCGAATTGTTGACCCCTCACCAATTCCGACAGGTACTACTCCATTATGTGAGTCAGACTGCCTTTCTGCAAAAGGTTCATAATAATCTGCCCCCATAATTAGACTATCTTCAATGGTGCAGTTAGCTTCAATTCTAGTTCTCACACCAATGACAGAGTGATTGATATGACAATTTTTCAGAATACACCCTTCCCCAATCATCGATTCACTTACCTGGCAATCAAGTAATTTTGTTGGTGGTAAATATCGAGAGCGGGTATAAATCGGAGATTTTTCATCATAGAAGCTAAAATCAGGTTGAGGTTGCTTTGTTAGCGCTAAATTTGCTTCATAAAAGGATTCAATGGTTCCAATATCTTCCCAATAACCTTTAAATAAATATGCTTGAAGAGCATAATCTTTAGCTGCCCCTGGAATAATTTCATTACCAAAGTCAGTTTGATTGGGATTGTTTTCTAATAAGTCGATTAAAACGTCTTTCTTAAACACATAGATTCCCATGGAAGCTATGTAAGGACTTTGTTTTGCTTGCCCTGAGGAGAGTCCCAATACGGTGGTGTCTACCTGCATTTTCTTGAGTTCTTCTCCCTTCGGCTTCTCGGCAAAGTCAATAATTCGACCTTGATTATCAATTTTCATCAAGCCAAAGCTGGAAGCTCTTTTTTCATCAATAGGAACTACCGATAAAGTAATATCGGCACCAGTTTCTCGATGATGTGTAATAAAATCACCGTAGTTCATGCGATACAGATGATCGCCAGACAGAATGATGACTTCATCAACATCCCAAGCTTTAATGGAATTTATGTATTGACGAACTGCATCAGCCGTGCCCTGAAACCATTCCGAGTTATCTTTAGTCTGCTGTGCTGAAAGCACCTCTACAAATCCTTCTCTAAATCCAGAAAAATTATAACTGCGATTTAAATGTCGATTAAGAGAAGCAGAATTAAATTGAGTCAGAACATATATTTTGAGAATCTCAGAATTTATACAGTTACTGATCGGGATATCGATCAATCGATATTTACTAGCCAGTGGTACTGCGGGTTTCGCCCTTAATTTGGTGAGGGGATACAAACGAGTACCTGCACCGCCTCCCAGAATGATACCTAATACTCTTTTCACTTCTTAAAACCTCGTGACTGCCTGTGCCTCTCAAAATAAAGTTTATCTGAATGAGGTACACATTCAGCAAAATCACCTGGAAAAGGATCAGTTTTGCTAAAGTATTAAGTGAATGTAATATAAGAAATGCCCGAAGGGGAGTTTTGCGATCGCTTAAACCTTCAGTAAGCAAATTGCCTACAAGATATGGGAAATATTTTTTAAACTTTTTTAATCTTTTTTTTTATCTCTGTTAAACCTATCTTTACTTGTATATGTCATCTACAGAAGCATCTCTACCTCCCCAGTTAGCCAAGATTGTTGACCGTTTCCAGCGTCGTTCTGATCCAAAGCAAAAATATAAGCAGCTACTTTGGTATGCTCAAAAACTCCCTGCTATGCCTGAATCAGCTAAAACGGAAGATAACAAGGTTAAAGGATGCGTCTCTCAGGTGTATATTACTGCCAGTCTCCAAGATGGCAAGGTACATTACGAGGGAGA
>CALLPS010000073.1 GCA_938015355.1 uncultured Pleurocapsa sp. | reverse complement strand
TTACTCCTAACTCACATTTCCCATCCCAGAATTTTGGCGATTTGACTGGCAAGAGTCATGGAATTAAACGGTTTGGTAATTACATCAACTACTCCTAAACTTTGAAACTGGTTTTTTTCTTCTGCTTGAGCTTTGGCGGTTAAAAAAATCACTGGAATACTACTTGTTTGGTCATTGGTTTTTAGTTGTGATAGGGTAGCAATGCCATCCATATCAGGCATCATGACATCCAACAGAATAACGTCAGGCTGTTGATTCTCAGCGAGATTAATTCCTTCTTTCCCTGAAGAGGCGATCGCTACTTGCCAACCAGCTTCAATTAGAATTCCCACCTGCACTACTTCTTGAATAGCTTCTTCATCGTCAATGAGCAAAATGTTTTTTTCAGTCATGGAGATCTTCCTCTGATTGAATGAGTTCGGGTAAGGTGAAATAAAAAGTACTGCCCTTTTCTAAACAACTTTCTGCCCAGATCTGACCACCATGTCCTTCCACGATTTGACGGCATATTGCCAAGCCTAAACCAGTACCCCCCTTCTTGCGGGAATCAGAAGAGTCTACCTGTTGAAACCTCTCGAAGATTGTTTCCAGGCGATCTTGGGGAATACCTTGTCCTTGATCTCGAACAATAAAGGTAATATAGGAAATTGATTGGTGTTTATGATCAGGTTTTTTCTCAGAGTTGATTGCTGCGGACAACATTACAGTGCTATTAGGAGGAGAAAATTTAATCGCATTACTTACCAAATTAGTCAAAGTTTGCAGGATATAATCTCGGTCTGCCCAAACAACGGAATTACATGGTTTAAATGATAGTTGAATTGCCTGTTCTTGAGCTAAGGTTTTCATCGTTTGGATGGCTTCGATCATCAACTCTTTAGCTTGACAGGCTTGTTTATTCATAACTATTTTGCCTGACTGAATTCTCTGAAGATCGAGGACATTATTTACTAGGTGGACTAGTCTTTCCGTCTGTTCATCGGCAATTTTGAGCATTCGCTCTCCCTGAGAGGCAAGACTACCCAGTTTGCCTGTAGCGAGAATTTTTAGTGAACTATGAATCGAAGTTAGGGGGGTTCGGAGTTCATGACTAACCACAGAAATAAATTCATCTTTCATCCGTTCGATCGCTTTACGATCAGTAATATCACTGGTAAGAGCAAAGAATCCTTGAATTGTCTTCTGTGCTTGAAGATGAGGAATATAGGTGATGCTTAAAGAATGCACACAGCCATCTTGTAAGACTAAATCCCGTTCATAAGTAACAGTTTCTCCCCTGAGGGCAATCTCGACATAGGATTGAATTTGCTGATATTCTTTTTCTCCATGAACCTGCAACAGATGGCAGTCATCTATTTCTTGAGGCGGTAATCCTAGCCAAGTTTGATATGCTTGATTATTAAAACGATAATGCTGTCGATTATCAACATAAGCAATCAAAACTGGTAACCCGTTAGCAATTAAGCGCAGTTGCTCTTCACTATGGCGTAATGCTGCTTCTGCTCTTGTCCGCTCGCTAATTTCTTGTCTTAATTTGGCAGTTCTTTTGGTTACTAAATCTTCTAAATTTTCTAGTAACTCTGCTTGGGACAAGGCAATACCAATCTGATCTGCTAGCTGTTGCATTAATTCTTGCTCAAATTCCGTCCATTCTCGTGGTGCTTGACACTGATGAGCAATTAACAAACCCCATAGGTGATCCCCTTTTGTTTCCGTCGGTGACTTAAAGTTTTGCAGGATGGGGACAACTAACTTCGCCTTGACCATCCATTCCTTCATAAACTCAATCAGACATTCAGCGAAACCTGCATCTTGATCATGGACATTGGCGATCGCTCTTACCCTACCTTTGGTATATAATTCACGATAATCTTGGGGAAATACTTCTTCAGGAAACTCTACTCCTAAAATGGGCTTAAATTCCGATAGTACAGCTTCTCGAATTGGCATTCCCGTACCATCGGCAAAAACTTGATAAATTAAAACGCGATCAGCTTGTAAAATTCTTTGTACTTCCGTAACAGCGGTTTGCAGAATTTCTTCGAGTTGCAAAGATTGACGAATTTTGAGGGTAACTTCGGAAAAAAGCTCGACTCGTTGATGATGAAGATCTAATTCTAATACTGCTTGTAATTGAGAATCAGTAATATCTCTTAAAATCAGCAAATTATATTCAGCTAATACATTTTTAACTAAACTATATTCAACAGTTTTAACTTTCTTCTTTGGCTGCTTAACTTGAATTTCTCCTCGTTCCTGAACTTGCTTCCAATGGCTTGGTGATACCAGAAACTGAGTGATTAATTTATTAATCAGCTTTTTTTTCGTGACCCCAAATAGCTTACAACCGGCAGGATTTACCTCTACTATGCGATCTTTACTATCAATAATGGCGATCGCTTCTGAAGAATGTTTAAATACTGCTTTAAAGAATGACTTTTTGGTTGGAGGTTTTTTTACTCCCGCCATAATGAAATTATAATTACTTTATGTTAATTAAATATTAATTAAGTTTAACTTGAATTAATGTTTATAAAACCAGAGTGACATTAAAATTAATTAAATATGTCTATGTATATGTGCGATAAACCTAACTGATGTTACGCAATATAACGATAACCCAATAGTTTTAATGAGTTATAAAAATCTCTTGTATCTACGGGTAAGATAAGCTCTTGACTTGATCCCCGAGCTTATCTCAACCTTACTAAACCTGCAATAATTGAATCGTTAATTTAGCCGTATTAACTGTATTAACTGTATTAACTACCGAGCCTAGTTATTCTTTTTCGCCTCTGATGTTGCTACTTCAGAAATATGAGTTTTTCCTGATGAGTTGCAATTATTTTTGGGTTCATAAAACACTGTTGCTATTGGTTGAGAATAAGCCGACGCTTTAGTTCCAGTCTTTGGCTGTTCATACAGTTGTTTCGAGCTATTGCTACCATATCCAAACATCTCCTTAGCTTTTGGCTGTTTAGAAGCTTGATAAAAGCTGTATTTTTGAGTTTGATAAGTGGTTTGATACAGTGTATTCTCAACCCCATTAATCGTTGTCAAATTAGGTTGCTTAATTCCCTGAGACAGACAATAAAAATAGTCTTCAAAGGGTTGTTTTTGTTTGAGGTAGGGTTGCGCTGGAGCTTGAGGTATGCCGTATTGTAGCAAGGGAAAAGGTTGCGGCTGAGACTGTCTTGGCTGTTGATATGCTAACTGTGGATTGTTACCTGTTAAGAGCAGATTCTGCTGCCAGTTTTTTAGCACCTTGCTAATATCAAAGCCCATTGCTCGCTGAAAATGCCATAAGCTTCCTTGTAAGAAGAAAAATGCCAAGTAAAAATGAGCATTAGCCAACCAAGTACGGACAGTATAACCATCGGCTAAGGTAGGTTTAGATTCAAAATAGAATGGTAAAAACGCCGACTTCAATTCTAAAGTAGGACCATAAAATTTCTCAGGATAGGACAGTGTATCAAAGCCGCAGTAATAAGACGCAGCAAATCCCGCTAAGGCAATACCAAACAAGGAATAAGACAAGATACCATCCCCTGAAAAAATGAAGACTTCCTTAACCCACTTAAAAGGTGGTACCAGAATATGCCAAGCACCACCTGCAATCAACAATACGGCTACATATATGTGCCCTCCTACGAGATCTTCCAAGTTTTTGACATCAAACAGATGAGTTTTGTAATCCCAAATGCTCGCTGGATCTAAAGTCGGAGACGTAACTAGGCGCACTTGATCCAAATTGGCATCATAAAGACCACCAAAGAATTGCGCTTTGACAACCAGCAACAACGCACCTAAACCTAAAATGATTAGGTGATGTCCTAAGATAAACCCTAGCTTGGGAGCATCTTCCCACTCGAAATGAAATTGAGCAGCTTTTTCCGAAGCCATCGCCAAGCTAGATGGCAGCCGAGCACGATGAAAATAGGCTCCACCAGCTAATACGACCGCTGCAACAATATGGATTACACCGATTGCAAACCAAGGGTAAGTATTGACAATTGTTCCTCCTGAGCCTATGCCCCACCCTTCAGTTGCCAGATGTGGTAATAGAATTAGCCCTTGAGTATATAGTGGCTCATCAGGGGAATAGACAGCTAACTCAAATAAAGTAAATGCTCCTGTCCACAACATAATCAGGGCAGCTTGAGCAACGTGAGCCACTATAAAAGTGTTAGATAAGTCAATGAATCGGGCATTTCCCGACCACCAGGGATATTGCTCCTGGGTTTTATTAGAAGCGTACTTAGAAGCGTACATAGTAATAGTTTGACTTCAGCAGTGATTTTTTAAGTCAGCCTACCCGTAACTGAGGGCAGGCTTGAGGAGTAGATTTTCAAAACCTATCTTAGAGACCATTAATGATGTGATCGAGATAGACATCCATTTCTTGACCTGCTTCCGCCCCTACCCGTTGAGTCACTACTTCTTTCATAGCCTGGAGAGCTTGAATTGTTGGCTCAATAGGAACTCCAAGAGATGAATATGTATCTTTTAAACCATTTATAACTCGCTCATCCAAAATGGAAGTGTCAGCCGCCAGCATCGCATAGGTGGCATAACGTAAAAAGTAAGTTAAATCCCGTAGACAAGCTGCATAGCGTCTTGTGGGATACATATTGCCACCAGGGAGTGTAATATCTCCATATAGTAGGCTGTTTTCAACTGATTGACTGATAATACTGGCAGCACTAGATCCAATCTGAGTAGCTGCTTTGACCCGTAGACTACCACTTTGAAAGTATTGCTTAAGCTGGTCTAGTTCATTACCCTCAAGATATTGACCTTTCTCATCGGCGGGGTTAATGAGGGAAGTAATTGTGTCTTGCATAACTGTTTATTATTTTAGTACGGAGTTGAATACAGAAAAAATACGCTCTTGTCTGTTTAACTTGTCTCGGCATCGGCTTAAGACAATTTCTCAAGAGGGTTTAACGAGATATCCTCTAAAAGGCTCGTATCAGTTGATCGAAATAAGGACCAGCTAAAGCAGCTTCCTCGGAAGTCAATAGCCCCATCCCAACTGATTTTAAGCAGCCCATTGCCATCCGAAGATTAGGGATGGGAATTCCCAAAGAAGTATACATTTCGCGCATGCCATCCAGTCCAATATCTTCGAGAGGCTTAGAATTACCAGCCAGAACGCAATAACTGACTAAGCGAACGTACCAACCTTGGTCTCGCTGGCAAAGAGCTGTTTTCTGAGAATTACCGCTATTGCTAGGGGTATTTGGACACTGAGACCAAAACTGTTTGCTGCCTTGATCAACAATTTTTTGTTCATTAGCGGCTAGTTTTTGGGCAGCACTAATACGTACATTACCTTGATT
>CALLPS010000072.1 GCA_938015355.1 uncultured Pleurocapsa sp. | reverse complement strand
ATACGTAAATAACCTTTTCGTTAAAATATATTAACAGATAAATCCAACTCTGGGAACATAAAACCCATAAAATTACGGAATAAATCTGAAAAAAGTTGTGAAATCAAACTGGATCGAAGCCTGTACAGTATATCGCTTGGTCTGAGATAATAGTTACTTTTGAAGAGGAGCAACAACAGGCGTGACGGAATTAAAGTGGAATTAAGACATATTTTCAAAGCAGATAATCCAGTGATTGGGGTCGTTCATTTATCTCCCTTGCCTACCTCTCCACGTTGGAAAGGTAACCTGGCAGAGGTTATTTCCCGAGCAGAACAAGAAGCTACTGCCCTAGCAGCTGGAGGGGTTGATGGTATTATTGTAGAAAACTTTTTTGATGCACCTTTCTCCAAAGATTGCGTTGATCCCGCCGTGGTAAGTGCGATGACTTTAATTGTCGATCGCCTTAAGGGAATGGTTATGTTGCCCATTGGCATTAATGTTCTCCGTAATGATGCCAAAAGTGCGATGGCGATCGCCACTTGCACCGAAGTGCAATTCATTCGAGTGAATGTCTTAACAGGAGTTATGGCAACTGATCAAGGGTTAATTGAAGGAAAAGCCCACGAATTACTCAGATATCGTCGAGAATTGGGTTCCGAGGTGGCAATATTAGCTGATGTGCTAGTTAAGCATGCTCGTCCTTTGGGAACTCCTAATTTAACCACCGCAGTCCAGGATACGATCCAAAGAGGTTTAGCTGATGGGGTGATCCTTTCGGGATGGGCGACAGGTAGTCCTCCTACTCAAGAGGATTTGGAGTTAGCAACTGCGGCAGCAGGGGATACTCCCGTATTTATTGGCAGTGGTGCCAGTTGGTCAAACATACCCCAGTTAATGCAAGCTGCTAATGGAGTAATTGTCTCTAGTTCTCTCAAGCGTTATGGCAAAATTAGCGAAACTATTGATCCGATTCGCGTGTCTCAGTTTGTCGAAGCAGCCAGATCAACTCCTATTATCAGCCCAAAAAGTACCACCACCAATACTTCTATTAAGCAGTATCAGTAGCTAGACTATGAAACTTTAAGCCAGATTTAAACTCAAGCTATAATTTGGACAATCAAAAAGCTATTCACTATCAGTAAAATTAGTAGATAATCATTTACTTATGCGCCGTCGTCGTTCTTTACCCTGGATATATCGTTGGTCAAGACCAATTATTGGAGCGATCGCTATCGCTGGAGCAATTTTGACCGCCTATCTCACCTTTACTAAACTGACTGGAGGAGAGCCAGTTTGCAATTTTGAAGCTACGGCGGGGGCAGGATGTGGAGGAGTACTCAATAGTCCTTATGCCACTGTGTTTGGCTTGCCCTTGAGCTTATTTGGTTGTCTAGCGTATTTGAGCATGGCTGGATTTGCTCTGATCCCCCTGGGGATTAGTCAAGAGCGGAATAAGAATCTTAAGAAACAGTTAGAAAACACAACCTGGTGGTTGTTACTGGCAGGTAGTATTGCCATGGCTGTTTTTAGTGCTTATTTGATGTATGTTTTGGCAACAGAGATTAAGACAGTATGTCCTTACTGTATTGGTTCTGCATTATTTTCCCTTAGTCTCTTAATTCTGACAATTACTGGTCGTGATTGGGAAGATCTCGGACAAATTGTGTTTACGGGCTTTATTGTGGGATTGTTAACTATCGTTGTTACTTTAGGTATCTATTCGGGAGTAAATTCCTCCATTGCTCAAGCCAACGGGACGACGGAAGAAATAGTAGACGCGGATGGCTTGATTGCTATTCCCCAGCCAGTAGGAGATCCCAAACCCCCGAAAGGCTGGGAAATTAACACTACTTCGGGTAAAGCAGAAATTGACTTGGCAAAACACTTAACTGCCACAGGGGCGAAGAAATATGGTGCTTTCTGGTGTCCTCACTGTTACGAACAAAAGCAGTTATTTGGTAAAGAAGCCTTTGCTGAAATTAATTATTTTGAATGCGATCCCCAAGGTAAAAATCCCCAGAGGGAAGCCTGTGTTGCCGCAGGAATTCAGTCTTTTCCGACCTGGGAAATTGATGGCAAGTTTTATCCAGGGACAAAGACTGCTGAGGAGTTGGCGAAATTATCTAATTATCAGGGTGAACAAGGTTTTAAATATAAGTTGTAACCTTTTAACTTCTTGATCGTTTCATCTCTCTCAATCCTTTACATCCAATTGATAAAATCGAGCTTCGATGTAATGCCAATGAAGACTCCTTAAAGTTTTCGATTGGGTAGGGTAATAAAAAAGCGATCGCATGAATAAAATTTTGTTCGGGTTAATTAGTTCAGCTTTACTGTTGTTCCTCGAAACAAATCCCGTCCAAGCTCTACCTCAAGATAATTTACCTCAAAAAAATTTATCTGAGCCAGAATCTGAGCAGTCTAGAATAACCTTTACTCCCCTAGGAGATCAGTTGTTTTCTCAGCCCACAGCGAAGCAGTTAGGGAATGGAGAGGTTTTAATTAATCTAAATACCAGAACCTTCTTTTTTCCCAATCTAGTTGAAGGGGGAGTTGATGATGATGATAGTGCTATCAATTTTAATACTGGTTTTAGCTGGGGGATCAGCGATGATTTTCAGCTAACTCTGCAATTTCAACATGTAGATAGTAGTTCTCCCATTAAGCAAGGAGAATTTATCTCAGAACGTACTGAAGATAATGAAGCGGCACTGGAGTTTAAAGGACGCATCTGGAACAATGCCCCAGAAACTTTAGCTTTGGGGGGAGTTATCTCCGCTTCCTGGGGAACTAGAGGTTTTATGTTCACCGATGATGAGACAGTTACAGAAATTAATAATCGGGATGTTTTTGTCTCTCTGGCTTTTCCTTTTTCTGCTGATGTTGGCGATCGCTGGCAATTTAGTTTTTCTCCCACAGTGGCATTCTTCAGAGATGAGAGTGCTGTTTTTTTTAGTCGTACCCCTGATGATGATGAGAGTTCTTTTGGTACGGTTTTTGGTTTGGGTGGGGGGGTTTCCTATCGGGTGAGCTCTCGGTTATTTATTATTAGTGATGTATTTTTTCCTGTAACAGGCAATAACAGCATTAACCGAAGTTCGGGAGAACCAGATCAGGCGATCGTTTATAATGCAGGGCTACGTTATTTAACTACTCCCCAAATAGCTTTAGATCTTTACGCCACTAATACTTTTGCCAGTTATGCTCCTCTATCTCTGACGGCTGATCGAGATTTTGTCGGTTTAGGCGCAAATGTGGTCTTTATGCCCGATGCCTTCTCGGCTAATCGCAAATATAGTAAAAATTTTTCTGCTACTGAAGCGGAATCTCTCACTACCGATGGTTTTGCTTACTTTGATGGGGGAACTCTACCCAGTGGCAAATTAACTGTGCAACTCCAAGGAGGTAGCCAGGGTGTCTTGACAGCCATTCGCTACGGCTTGCTCAAGGATTTTGAAGCTGGTGTATTCCTAGATTATGTTGCAGGAGAAGTAGACGAATCTGAACAAGGAATTAGCGGCAAAATTAGATTTCTCAATCAAGGCGAAAATGCTCCAATTACCCTCAGTGCGGCGGCAACTGCTAGTCTGACTAATGAACCTTTTTCTAATTTTTTCGAGAACGATGCCACTACTTTTGATGAGCGTGATTTAGATAAAACCGTTCCGATTTTCACTCCTGGGGGAGACGATGCTGTTACAGGGAAAAGAATCATTTTGACTTTTGCCTTGCCTGTAAATTATGAAATCAGTCAAAATGCCTCAGTTTGGTTTACGCCGATCTTAGGTTATGTTCAACGATTAGGAACTGAATTAGGTGGTTTTAATCTTGGTGGTGCGATCGCACTTAATGAAGAAATTAGCTTTACAGGAGAGTTTGGCGCAAATTTCCTCGGTGAAGGGAATGGTTTTATTGACGGACAGTTAGAAGATCGGATTCCTTGGACAGTCGGTGTGCGTTGGCAGCCTTTATCTCTGTTAGGCAAACAATCTAGTGAAGATAACAGTGATCCTTATTTAGAACTATATTTAACCAATCGAGTCGGCTTTTCTACCTGGCATCAATTGAGAGTCAGAGAAAATAATAGCGTGGGAATCGGGGCTGGCTTTTTTATTCCACTTTCTTTGTAGTTGTTATCGGCAAACTATTTAAAATGGAAATTAGATTGTTTGAACCAGAAGATACTAAGCAGATATCTCAACTATATAAGAATGTTATGCAGTAAAATTATGGGCAATACCAAGAGATATACTGAAAATTCTGTATATTCTCTGTTAAAAGGCTGGTTATATGGAAACTTTCTGTATGATAAATATTTCTGTATAATAAGTAGTTAAATAGCTCGTCTGTTCACAAATATTTCTGCCCCAGTCAAGGGCTTTAGTTAGCAATATAAATCTTGTGGATGAATTGACAAATAAATATCAACCTCCAAATATTGAAGATGTTCCTCTTCTCTCACCTCAAAGAGCAAATCGAGGGGATCTTTTTCTAGCTTTAGTGAAGCAGTTTTGTGGAATATTCCCTGCTGAAATACTTGCCAATGCGTTTAAACTTGGTGAGCATAATCCACAGAAAAAATTGCAAGCTTTGCGACAGGAGTGGGCAATAGATCAAACTGCTGAAATTCAAGAAAAATTAGATAGGATATTAGATCTTTTATCTGAGAAAGATCTATCTAATCAATTTGATGCTTTTTATTTTCCTGAAGTAGATTTTGAGAAGTGTCCTAGTAGAAGAGCAATTCTAGTTTATGTCCTTAGAGATATTTCTCGACATTTCCAATATGCTAAAAATCCTCTATTAAATAGTTTTCATCAAAATAAAGCTACTGATAATTGCCTAAAATATTGTTCAGGAGATCGTATGAGAACCCTTGAACTTCCACTATATCCATCAGGTAAGAAATGGGCTCCAGGGTTATTGTGGGCAGGCGAAGAAGATCATGAAAGTATAAGAAAACTCCGAAAGCATCGAAGTCAAATTCACGTTAGTGTACATTCAATGATGGTATCTACTATTGCGTCCTTGCTAAACTTAAATAGTATTCGCGGCATCAAAATTTCTCTATCTTGTCCCTCAAGTACCTCTTCAAGACATATCTCATCTCTTACAGATGGCAAGTCTCCTTGCGATATTGTTATTACGGCTGATGCTGGTGTTAGCTTTGCAGCCGATTGGAATATTTTTCGGCGAGTATTAACTGTTTGGCAAGAGGAACATCTTGTAATTGCCAATAATGATCAAACTAATATTCGTCAAGTTCTCGTAGCACCAGGAACTACGTAACAAAAACATTATGAGATTGCATCCGATGAGGGCATTCTTCCGAAAGAGAAGCTAGAGGTTAAGATTGAAAACTTGTTTGTTTATGCTAAAGAATTACTTCCAGAGCAGGCTATTCTTTTAACCCATCCCAAGGCACAGCCTCTTTTGAATAAGCTTAATTTTTATGAGTTAGCTCGTGAGACTAGAGGTATGACTTTTGGTCTATATGTTCGTAAAGATATTGAACAAGACTTAGAAATTGCCTTTGTAAGAGCTTTGATCTTTTCTTATAGAACAGGGCGTAAAACCTCGTCCCTTTTAGGGCGGGGATATAAGCCCGCGACTGATAAGGAGCAATAGTCTTTTTCTATCCCTGACACTCTTCGATATATCGTTTTACTGCCTGTGCCGACACATTTCCCGTCGTT
>CALLPS010000071.1 GCA_938015355.1 uncultured Pleurocapsa sp. | reverse complement strand
GTTTCAAAATCTTCAATAACTTGTTGAATAGATACAGTGTCACTCATAGATAATAGTTTTGATGCTTAAGGATGGAAGCTTAATTTTTATTGTAGTGCGATTAAAGCTCTGTTCATAAGAATCTTAAACAAAGCAAATTCTTTTTTACGAAATTTGTCAAGCAATTTTTAAAAAGCGATCGCCTAAATTAAAAGATTAATTAAGTGTATTTTTACAATAATAATAATCATTATTACAAAAAAAATATAGCAGGTTGTTAATAACCTACTGCGATCGCTGCTAAAACTTAAAATTCAAAAATGGTGCGAACAGTACCCACATAAAGAGTGTCGTTATCGCTATTATTTTCAGGATTAATTACTGCAAAAAATCCAGGATTAATTGCAACATGGTCGTTAAGTTGGTAACGATACTGAGCTTCGATATGCCAAGCACTGTCCTCATCTTCTTCCCCACCGTCATTGCTACTAACTTTGGGTGGTTGTCCGAAGATAATTCCTCCCAAACTGCCCTCAGATAAAAGATCGGGAAAAGCTAAAGTCACTGCCCAGTTAAAAATCGTGGCATCATCACCATCATTAACCGCAATCCCTTCATTATCCCCATCTGTCTGGGCATTAGCCAAACTCAAACCACCCCAGGCAGAAACACTCAGGCGATCGCTCAATTCATATTTCCCTTGTATGCCAAAATGATCCGCAGAGGTAGGAATCTCTTCACCAAAGGGCGCGTTAGCGGTTTCGCTTCCAGTTTCTCCCGAAACTACTAATTCATCTGGTGCATAATAACCCCGCGAATAGGTCAAACCAAAGCCCAAACTATCAGTAGGTTGGATACTAGCTTGAGCGATCGCAGCAAAGCTGCCATTAAACAAACCCGCACCTTCTAAGGGTTCGCTAGCACGGGGTGCCAGATAACCCACAGAAAGAGCGATCGCATCGCTAAAATTGTAATTAACGGTAGCTCCTGTGCCTTCTAAACCTTGATAGTAGATGGGATTAAAACGTCCAAAACGAGATATTGCTCCCGTTAATTCTTCCGAAAAATATTCGTTATAGTTAGCAAAGTTTTCGTTAAACTCCCCACCAACTGCATCAATTACAAAAGATAGTTTTCCTTTTGCTGCACCGTGGAGGTGTTCTGAATGCCCCTGTGCTTCTTTCTCCTCATCGTGTCCGTGGTCATCATGTCCGTGTCCCGAATGGTCGGATTTACCCGATTTACCTAATTCCCCTATGGCAAAAGTATAGTAAAGTTTGCCAATTCTTACCGAACCATCAGAACCTTCATCAAAGGCGGTACGAGTCATGTTTGTCCCAGTAACGTTAGGATCATCTCCCTCTCCTGGACCAAAAGGAATTGTATTCAAGGCATCTAAACGCACTTTTAAGAGGTCTTTACCTGTAAAGCTAGTATCAAAACTCAAGCGAGAACGGAAATTAAAGACGGTAACGCTATCAAGATCGCCAGTACCATCGGCTTTTGCATCGCCAAAAACTTGACTGAGGGCAAAGCTAGTTTCCCCCCCTAACTTAGTAGTAGTAGAAAACTGGCTATCTTCTAAAACTGCGGTTCTGCTTTCCAATTCATCAACTCGTCCGCCAACACTTGCTAATTCTGCCTCGAATTCTTGAGATAGACGATTAACTGTAGCTAAATCTTCTTGGGAAACTGTTTCAGAGGTCGCAATCAATCGTTCGATTTGATTCAAACAAGAATTTAAACCTGCTGCAAATTCATAGCGAGATAAAGGCTGGTTGCCACGATAAGTTTGGTTGGGAAAACCAGAAATACAACCATAACGATCTACCAAGGAACGTAATGCCTCGTAAGCCCAATCCGTAGGGGAAACATCCCTTAATTGATTTACATTGGTAATTTGATTTAAACCTTCACTGTAGGATTCAACAGTTTGGGCTGACACCTCAGTATGTGCCATCAAAGCAGCTATAAAGAAAGGGCTTGATAAACAAGCTCTCCACAGTCGATTTTTCATTTTCCTCACACCTTAATAATCTAGTCAATTGGAATAATAATCATTATTATATAGTGAGATAGATAATCATTATCATTATTTTTTACGAGTGAAATTACCCGAATATATAGACCTAGCTATTATTGGTGTAGGAGTTCAGGCTCTTACTTTAACCACTGCTGTGTATCAATGCTTTAAGACAACACTGATACCATGGTCAGAGTTTGAGTACGAGTATGCAAGTCTTTTCTCGTCAGACTTGATCAATAACGCCCTATTTCTTTACTATAGTCAGTTAAAACCGCTGTCCCATTCTCTGAGACCCTGAAAAAGGAGGAAGGCGAGGAGGTCAATCTAATCCTGGTTTTGCCATAGTTACAGGTTTGTGTTTATTTAATTGACGTAACCAAAATCCTCCAATTACAGCAACTATCAAAGAGATAAATCCTGTTAAGGATTGCAGCAGTAGGAATCCACCGATCGCAAACATGGAACCAAAGAGTAACAAAGTAGCAGCCATGACTTTAAGTAAATCTTGAGTCAGATCCTGTGCAGGAGGAATTCCTGTTCTTTCTCGCTGTCGTTTCCAGCCGATTCCCCCTGGTTGTGCTCGTCGGTAAAACGCATCTAAAGTAGCATCTGATTCGGGGGCGGTAAAATACATTACTGTAATCCAGAGCAAAGCAGTGGTGCCAGAAATAAAGAGTAGTTTATAGCCAAAATCAGGGAATATTTGCTGTAATTCAGGATTAATACTCGTAATTAGCCCAATAATAAAGCCTCCTACCATCGCCGCTAATTCCGCAGCAGCATTAATCCGCCACCAAAACCAACGCAAAATCAGGACTAAACCAGGCCCTGTCCCGATCGCAATTACCAAGCGAAAAACCGTAGTAATATCGGTAGAATTTAAAGCAGCGATCGCACCAAATACCGTTACTAACACTGATGCGATCCGACCCATCATGACTAATTCTGCTTGACTGGCATCGGGTTTAAGAAAACGGCGATAGATATCATTAGTTAAGTAAGATGCACCCCAGTTAATGGAAGTAGACACAGTACTCATAAAAGCAGCAATTAAAGAAGTAAGTACTAACCCTAATAAACCAGCAGGTAAATACGTCATCATAGCAGCATAAGCAACATCATCCCCTCGCATTTCTTTAGTTAAGTTTGGAAAAGTATTATTAATACTTAAAATGTCTGGGAAAATAACTAATGAAGCTAATCCAACTAAAATCCATGGCCATGGTCGAATGGCGTAATGAGCAAAGTTGAAGAAAAGAGTTGCCCAAGTGGCATTTTTCTCATCTTTAGCAGCTAACATTCTTTGTGCAATATATCCGCCGCCACCAGGTTCTGCCCCAGGATACCAAGTACTCCACCATTGAACAGCAAAAGGAATAATAAATAATGTGATTAACATTTCTTTATTAGAAAA
>CALLPS010000070.1 GCA_938015355.1 uncultured Pleurocapsa sp. | reverse complement strand
CTTTTACCTTTTACCATTTACCTCTTCATGAACTCCCCAGAATTAAATTTAGATAATATTTTAGATAGTAATTTAGACAATCAATTAACAACGATACCCATCGCCCCCGAAGGATTTAAATCTGGTTTTGTGGCAATAGTTGGCAGACCAAATGTGGGCAAGTCCACCTTAATGAATCATTTGATTGGACAAAAGATTGCCATTACCTCCCCTGTGGCGCAAACGACTCGCAACCGTTTACAGGGCATTTTAACTACCCCTGAAGCGCAGATCATCTTTGTTGATACCCCAGGGATACATAAACCCCATCACGAACTAGGAAAAGTCCTAGTGCAAAATGCTAAGACAGCAATTAATTCCGTTGATTTAGTATTATTTGTCGTTGATAGTTCCACTGAAGCTGGTACAGGCGATCGCTTTATTGTTGATATTCTGAAAAGGATCGATACTCCTGTAATTTTAGGCTTGAATAAAGTTGATTTGCAGCCGAGTAATTATCAGTTTATTGATGATACCTATGCTGATTTAATTGCCGAGACTAAATGGTCAATGGTTAAGTTTTCTGCTACTACTGGTATGGGAACGGAGAATCTACAACAGGCTTTTATTAATCAATTAGAAACAGGTCCTTATTACTATCCTCCAGACTTGGTAACCGATCAACCAGAACGTTTTATTATGGCAGAGTTAATTAGAGAGCAGATCTTATTGCATACTCGTCAAGAAATTCCTCATTCTGTGGCAATTGCGATTGAAAAGATTGAAGAAACGCCTAAAATTACTAAGGTAAATGCGGCAATTAATATTGAACGTTCTTCGCAAAAAGGTATCATTATCGGCAAGAAAGGAAGTATGTTAAAAACTATTGGATCAGCAGCACGTCAGCAGATTCAAAAGCTAATTTCCGGTAAAGTTCATTTGGAATTATTTGTTAAAGTTGAACCTAAGTGGCGGCAGTCGAGACTAAGATTAGCAGAGTTTGGCTATCAAATCGAAGACTAAGTAATAGTAGAGACGTAGGTAGCCCTAAAGGATTTCCGCGCATGATATGTTATGCCCTTGTCTATCACGGATACCGCTTCCCTAAACAAAGGCTTAAGCCGCATGTACTAGCTTCGCTTCGCGCATATGGTTTATCCTCGTATGGGGACTTGCCCGAACATGGGGGTACACCTGCGGATAAGCTCCTACGTCGCGTCCTATAAGCTTCAATCATACGATGTAGGAACTGTTAATTAACCTTTCACTGAGTTTTGGCTATACTTTCAGGCTGAGGAGGTTTTTTACCAACATTTTTAATATCGACGAATTTTTTTAAGAGTTCATACCAAAAACCAGCACCCATAGAAATCGCAAATCCAGTGACAACCCAACCTGGTATTCGCTGCACGAGAAATGGAAAAGGTCTTAAAAGAATAAATGTACTGTGGTGTTGCCCTTTAAGGGTTTCTGGTTGCCAACCGATGGGCAAAGATGTTTTGGCAGTTAATTCATTGATTGTAGTGGAAAGTTCTTCGGGTTGCTCTAAAGTCTTTAAGGGTAATTTATCAATGATTTGAATTACGGAGGCTGATACGGCTTTCTCGTTGGCAAATTGGTCGATCATGTAGAAAGTATCTGCATTAGCGGCAACGGCAATCACCAAGGCAATGATCATCGTAATCATCTTCGCATTGCGATTATAAACTCCTTTAGCTCGATCCATTGAGCTATCAAACCAGGTTGAAACTTCTTGCTCGAATTGATCCACTTCTTGAGTCAGATCATCTATCTTCGACAATGCTTGATCAGCCAAAATCTCCAGGTTATTTCCCAAAGCTTCAGGAATCGGGGGAAGTGCATCGACCAAAGTGCGAATTTCGGGATTGGTAAAAATTAGAGCTAAGACTAAAAATGTCTGATCCGCAGAGGTTGGTAGGGTCTTATCAATCTCTGGATTTTGCTGCCGAATTTTTTCCAGGTAGATTTTAGTATCTTCAAACGAGGGATTATCTCCTAGGTCTTTTGTGATTGTCGTCAATGATTCCTGTTTCAGGGTTGCATACTTACGAACTATCCGAATAGTATCTGAAAGAGAAATCTGCATCTTATCGGCAAACCGTTCAATTGTTTTTGGTGAGCTAAAGCTTTTTTGAAAACGTTCTGGATCAAAGATGTCTTCATCTTTCTTGGCTTCTTCTGCTAGTTGTTGTACTGCCTTGTCTAAAGAAATTTTCTTACTTTCAAAGGCAGTGAGAATGAGATCGATTTCATCTTGAAGTTTTTCTTCATAAGCACTTTGATTGGGCACCATTCCCTGGAGAGTACCTCGCAATCGGCAAGCGAGCAACTTGCGATAAATCGCCACAAAATCGAAGGTATTCAATAAACTGGCAGAAAATACTGTTGGGGGAATGTAAGAGGGGCCACTAGTTTGTTGCCCAAATACTCTTTTACTGGGATCTCCCTTAAGGATTTTACTAGCACCGTCAAGGGGTTTTCTAATCGTGCTTGCCAACCCTTCTTTTGATTTATGATTTAGCGATCGCAATAGAGGATTATCATATATTTTATTTGCTAATTCCCTCGCTTCTTGGGACTGTTCGGGATCGTTTCCGACTAATAAACCTTCAATAGATTTTTTAAGATGGACAGCTCGCCATTGCAAGAGTGTTTTGAGCAGTTCCTGAATTTCAGAAGAAAGTAGGCTTAAAGTGAAATAAACAAATATGATACTGACGGCAATATCAACAACAACTGGCAGACCTAAATTCATAATTAGCTAACCTAAAATTCTTTTTTCCATCATTTCCTTACTCTATATTGCTTAGTTATTTCTCATCAACTTACTTGTTTATTTTTGTAAAAAGCGATGTCTAGTAGGTATTTATGAATACATTAAATTGAATACGCAGGAATATATTTAATAAGTGGTGCAAAATTAATTACCTAGTCGATAAAAGAAATAGCTTACAGGACAAAGATTATAAAAAATGATTTGTGTAATTAATTTTGCTTAAATTCTCCTAGGACGATCTTGATTACAATTTATTATAATTTATTGCAATTTTAATTTTTAACTATCCAAGATATTATTTATAGTGACTTTACAATACTCAATTTCATGAATAATTGTAAAAAAAGCATTATAAAAATAGCAAAAATGTCTAAATTGGAAAAACCTAGCAATAAAGGCTTAAAGAATTTGTTTCAGTAAAATAAAGCAAAAATTCTGAGTAGAGTAATGAATTAAAAAGTATCAGATTCTGCTTTCAGAGCTTTTATTCTGCTTCAGCGATCGCATTTTTTTTGACGGTAAATACGACCAGATGTCAAACTTCGAGGATTTATCCCACTAGAGCGTCCGTACGACTTGATACAAGTTTTTTGTAGATTAACCAGGAGAATATCTATGACAGAATCAAAAGAACAGGCACATAAGCTAAATCCCCAAGAACAAGAACAACAAGAATCTTCCCCATCAGGTCTCAACCGACGACAATTTATTGGTGCGGGAGCAGCCGCAGCCGCAGCATTGGTATTGCCTAAATCAGCTCAGGCATATGTAGAAAAGCCAGGAATGAGGAAAAAGACAGGAGGAGTTGCTCAGAATTTTTCTGTTTCTACTGCGACTCCACTGACATCGCCCTCAGATACCAGCTTTTACCAACCAGATGTTATTAGTTCACTCAAGAAGGTAGGTGAGGATTACGGTACTCTCGAAAGCATTCTGGATATAGCGATGGAAGAATATCCCAGAGGTTCACAGACATATATCCGTAGATTCAACGTAACTGAGGTTAACTACGCTAAGTTCGACGAAACAAACACACCTTTTATATTTAAGCCTGGTCCAACATTCTGCGTCAGCCCTGGGGATAAATTTGACCTAGATGTTACCAACAACCTCCCTGTGGACATAGTTCCACCACCAGTTGATTCTGTTGGAGGTGTGGAATCAACTTATTGTCTACCAACTCCAGCTAATACTCCTGGCTGTTTTAATACTACTAATCTCCATTTTCACGGGTTGCATGTATCGCCATTATCAATTGATACTAATGGCAATACTATCTCTTCGGGTAATGCGACTGATATGGGTCAGATCAAAGAATCTTCAGACGATGTTCTTTATGCACTGGCACCTAATGGAGGACATAATAAATATTGTCCTTGGCTACCTGCATTTCATGCACCAGGAACTCACTGGTATCATGCCCATCATCATGGTTCTACAGGGCTTCAAGCAGCATCAGGTTTGGCAGGAGCTTTGATTGTTAAAGAGCCTCCAGGTCATGAAGTTTGCAAAGGAGCCCCAGACGTAGTGATGATAATGCAGGAAAAACCCGAGGCACTTACTGGTGTTCCTGGTCTAACAGATCAAGAAAAGCTTGATCGCGGTGTTTACGAGCGTACAGGTCGTAATGTAGGGACTTTCCTCATCAACGGAACACAAAATCCCACCCTAAATTTACAACAGGGTGAGATTCAGCGCTGGCGTTTTATCAATGCGACTTCTACTCCCCGTGCTTTTACTCTACTTCAACTTCAAGATAATACTGGAAATCCTGTGGCTTGGTATCGCATTGCGGTGGACGGCATTACCCTTTACGGTAAACAGATGAACGATCCTTCGGTACTCTTTGGTGCTGGTACAACAGCGAATGGTGTTCCGCCGGTAAAAAAGGTTCTCTTTGCACCAGGCAACCGAGTTGACATGCTGGTTAATCTTCCACCTGGAAATTATACTCTGCAAAAGTTGGCAGACAGAACTAATGCTGGAGCTTCCAAAGTCCAACTGTTAGCGACTATCGTGGTTAGCGACACACCTTACAGTAATGCGGATCAGCTTGCTACTAGTTTTAGTGATCTCATGACTAATGGTATTCCTATTCCCCCCCAAGGCATTCCAGACTATCTACAACCAATTACAAAAGTCGATAATTATAATCAGACTCCAGTAGTTTTTCAAGCCAGTCCTAATACGCCTACCAACCGAGTAACAACTGCTGGTCGAGGAAAATTCCAAATCAGCAATACGCAATTTGATCCCAGAAATCTCGCCAATATACAAGCGGATCTCGGTAGTCGTGAAGAATGGATTGTTGCGAACGTTACAAACGGTCAATCAGCAGCTCATCCTTTCCACATTCACGTAAATCCATTTAAGGTTGTGGCGATCGCCAATATTGATTCAACAACACAAGGTAACATTAATGGTGCAGGAACAGACTACAGTAAGATTTACAATCAATTAAAAGATAATCTGACCTGGAACGATACTGCTATTAAAGCGGATGGGACTGGAATCGATCCCACAATTTGGTGGGATACTTTTACCATTCCCCAAAATACTGCCGTCAAGATTCAACATCGTTTTGATGACTATTGGGGTAACTTCGTTCTTCACTGCCATATTTTGCTCCATGAAGATCAAGGTATGATGTGGGCTGTGCGAATTAATGACCCAGATGGCAAAGGTATTAATCCCTGTCAACAGCTTATAACGCCAGTGGTTACAACTTAGCTCTAGTTGACCTACAAAGGAGTGGATAGTGGTTACAACTCTACTATTAAGAGTTATCACTATTCACTTTTGACTTTTTACTTGTTCTTGATTAATGAATTTGTGTTATTTAATTATGATTGCAGGAACTAACTTTTGTTTCAGCCGAAAACTGAAACCAATAATATTAGGATTATTGATCGTTTTTTTTAGTATGGCGATCGCAATTTCGCCAGTCTGGGCGCAAGAGTCTCTGGTTTTATCAGCGAGTAAAGATAATACTCTGATCGAAACCGCCAATGGAGACTTGAGCAACGGCATGGGTTCATCATTTTTTGTCGGCAAGACTAATCAAAATTCGGAAAGTATTAGAAGGGGTTTGATCGCCTTTGATATTGCTGACCAGATTCCTGCTGGCTCGACAATAACTGAGGTTCAGTTAACCTTAAATCTCGAACGAACTCCTGGCGGAGACGAGTTCATCGAACTTTATCGAGTACTATCGGATTGGGGGGAAGGAAATTCCAGCACTAAAGGTGGTCGTGGTGCCCCTGCTGCTAAAGGAGATGCTACTTGGCTTTATGCTTTCTATGATACGGATTTATGGTCAGAGTCAGGGGGAGATTTTGCTACTGATATCAGTGCAGAGAAAATGGTGGGGGATGTCGGTACTTATGTCTGGGGATCAACTCCTGAAATGGTTCGTGATGTTCAAGAGTGGCTCGACTCACCCTCGACTAATTTTGGTTGGTTGCTATTCGGCAATGAAACAGATTCGGGGACAGTTAAGGTTTTTGCCAGTCGTCAAAACGATGATTCTACCCTTCAACCTCAACTAAGTGTTGCCTTTCAATCTTGAAATAGCCTTAAATAACTTTCAAGAAGCAAATTAATCTGTTATGGCTGGTAAAGGGTTAATGGGCATTGGTGACAACTTAACGTTTTGTGCCGTTTGTCAATCGCTTTTAGGTAGCACCATCTAGTAGGCAGCACCATCTAGAGTTGTGACTTTATTAATGAAAGTGCGATCGCTACTCTAGATTTAATATAGTCTTTTAAAGTTAGTCAACGGCAAAACTTTAGAATGCTATTTTAAAATTCAACAATTAGAGGGAAAAATTGTTGGTACAGTTTGGTGCTTTCGGGATATTACTGCTCAAGAAAAAGCGATCACCTAAGTATCGGAAAAAACTGATATGTGAATACTCACCGCCGTGAACGATCAAAGCTTTTAGTTTTTTTGATTAACTAACGACAGAAATGCCTTCAACTATTAGAGAAGGAGTATTGCAAGAACCATTCCAACTAGAGTCATTGCCGATCGCAACTATCTGTTTTAAGATTTGATACACATTACCAGCGATCGCTGTATCTTTAATTCTGCCCGTTATTTTGCCCTGGTCAACTCTGTAACCCAGGTCGATATTAACTGAGAAATCGCCATTGATATCTGCGCCACCCCCCAACATCTGATCGACAATGATGCCATGGTCTAATTTCTGGACTAACTGCTTAAAGGAATCCTCACCAGGAGCAACAATTAAATTAACTAAAGATGGACTGGGGTAACTATCTAAACCTGGGCGAAAGCCATTCCCCGTAGGTTTGAGGTTTAATTTTCGGGCAATAGTGCGATCGCAATAAAACTGATTTAAAACTCCTTGAGTAATCAGATTTAACTTTTGAGTTGGCATCCCTTCATCATCAAAAGGACAATCATAGGGTTGAGAGTCTGGCTGTTGAGACAAGTTAATCAGTTCGGAAACTACTAATTTTTGCTGTAAATTACTCCAAGGAGAAGAATTTTCCTTAACTCGCTTACCATTCAAAGCCGAAGAAACTGTACTCCACAAGACAATTGCCGCATTAGGAGTAAGTAAGACTGGTACTTGTCCTTGGGGGGAGGGAACATTCTGTTTTGCCCAATCTAAACGCTGGATAATTTGTTCAATAATCGGATCTAGACTAAGCTGGGTTTTGCTGTATTCACCATCATAAACACCTAAGAAATCCTCGCCACGGACTAACTCTGCCCCGAGGAAGCAGCTTAAACCCGATTCACGATATTGACCATAAAATCCTTGAGAGTTGATTAAGGTTGTGGTTTCTTGTTCAAATTCCAACTCTGCTGAACAGATTAATTCAGGATATTCTTCCTCTAGTTTAATAATTGCTTGATTACCTAATTCAATCAAATCGGTTACTGAAGCCTTTACTCCCGTCAAATCATGAATTGTGGTTCCTGATGTTGCTAATTCAATAGTTTCAGGCTCGTTCAGATTCGATAGAGCGATCGCTTTATCAATCAATAATTCAGGCTCAATCTTGCCATAGGCGATCGCTAAACCTGGTCGATTATTTTGCCATAATCTTAAAGCCGTCCCCACCGATTGGGAACTTTCTAATTGCTTGAGACGATTTCCCTCAAAAAATACTGGTTGCGACTGAGATGTTACCTGATAGACTTCTGCATGGCTGATTTGTCGACGAGATGCCAAGTTAAGCAATGATTCTAGTTCTTCATTCATTTATTTAAAATTTATTTTAAATTTATTTGAATCCAATTTGAATCCTCTGGCGTACCGTAAACACAGGAATTAAATTTTTTCTGTATGCCGAGATAATTCTAATTTATCTGAATGAATCCCACAGAAATTAGAGAATAGCTAATCAGCTAAATACCATTTGTGACAACTTAAGCTTAGTTGCTTTTAGTTAACTACTATATTTGGTGTTTGATATTTATATTGAACAATAGATGTAGATCAAATTTGATTCAAGAGCGATCGCACCTTAAGAACTTATTGGGCAGAAAAAATGTCTTAAAAGCTGATAGCTGATGGCTAAAAACTAGTTGACAGACAACGTAGTCCCCTAACTTGTCACAAATGGCTAAATACTATTTCCTCTGATTCATCAGGATTGTCCGAAATAATCTCAGTTCCCTGCATGCAGGTATAAAAACCGATGTTGGGAACTTGCTCTATCTCAAAGAGGTGGGGCAGGTTTTACTGTCCAAAAATATGATAAAAATCAATTGACTTATGCAAATTACCGCAGATTTAAACCTTCTCCATAGTTCTGAATTTGTTGCTTTAACGGATCATAATGCTCTAGTTTCTTTTGACCCCAGCAACCCAACAGATACAGATACAGTAGAGGTGACAGGAGTTGAAGGTCTATTACTAGGTATTGATACTCGTCCTGCCGATGGCTTGATTTATGGTATTACTACTGCCAATAATATCTATACTATCGAGCCTAATAGTGGCGCAGCAACTTATGTTAGTACTCTAGATACTGCTTTTGAAGGGGGGACTATTTCAGGATTTGACTTTAACCCTGCGGCGGATCGTCTACGGTTGGTGGGAGATAATGACCAAGACTTTCGCATCAATGTTGATACAGGGGAAGTTACGGTTGATGGCACATTGGCTTTTGCCGAGGGAGATCTTAACGATGGGGTCAATCCTAATGTGACTGCTGCTGCTTATACCAATGCTTTTGACGGTACTGATAGCACTCAGCTATATGATATTGATACCTTGCTCAATGATCTAGTCTTACAAAGTCCGCCGAATGATGGAACCTTAGTTACAGTAGGAGATTTAGGAATTGACTTTGATACTCTGGGTGGGTTTGATATCGTTTCCTCTCCTGATGGTAGTAATGCGGCTTTTGCTGTTTCCAATTCGACCCTATATAGCATTGACCTCAACTCTGGCATTGCTTCGGATATTGGCGAAATAGGTATTGACAGTGGGCTTAATTTACAAGGATTTACTCTGGCATTGAATAGTTATGATCCAGCACCAACTGTTGATATTTCAGTTGATGGGGATTTTGCCTAGAATTAAATTTATCACAAAGCTAAAAGTTAAATAAGTTAATCAAGTTAATCAAGTTAATCTGCATTAAGTTTTGTCTATCTTAGGTGAGGTAATTTCTTAACCTAGTAGGATGAGAATTTATATAGGCTTAAAAGATACTTTGTAAAATGCCATATTGCATCTTCATATATGTCTTCTGAACCCAACAGTCATTCTTCTGAGGCTGATAATCTCAATCAGACTGATGCAGACTTATTTTTGCAATTACAGAATGGGCAAACTGATACTTTAGCTATCTTGTATGATCGCCATGCAGGGTTAGTTTATGGTATTGCATTAAAGTTTTTGGGCAATCCTACTGAAGCGGAAGATTTAACCCAAGATATATTTTTGATTTTGACGAGGGAATGTTCCTATGACTCAAAGCGAGGAAGTCTGCGTACTTATCTTGCTATTCTAACGCGATCGCGCGCTTTAGATCTTTTGCGATCGCGCAGTCGTAGTCAAAAAAAATTAAGAGAACGATCTTTAACTGAAAATGCTATAGTGTCACCCAATAATCCCATGGTTGACATATCTCAATTAGAGCGATCATCCGAAATTCAACAAGCTTTAGAACAGTTATCGACCAAAGAACAAGATGTATTGAGGATGGCATATTATCAAGGTCTGAGCCAATCAGAAATTGCCAAACAGTTGAATATTGCCTTGGGTACAGTCAAGTCTAGATCCCGTCGTGGCTTACTTAAATTGCGCCAAGCTTTAGTTAATTTCAGGGGGCAGTCTTAACACGATGTCAACACTACCACCAGAATGCGAACAATTACTCATATCAGGTTATGTACTGGGAAACTTAAGTCCTGCGGAAGGTTTACTGTTTGCAGAGATGGTGAGGGAAAATCCCCAACTAATGGAGCAGGTTGCTGTCATGCAGCAGGCACTAGATTTGGCTTATACTCCCCCCGAGCTAGATCCACCAGCTCCCCTACGCGATCGCATTTTAGCTGCCGCCAATGCTCAAAATAATAAGACTAAGGCAGTAAATCAGGTCAATAATGTCACAGCTACTACATCACCTAAATCAAACTTATCAAAAATCTTGGGAGCGATCGCTCTAGTTACTATTACCATACTTGGTGTTGCTAACTATCGTTTATGGCAAACTGTTAAAACTGTTAAAACTGATCCCGATTTACCCCAGAGCCAGAATAGCAATACCTATTTATTAAAGGGAGAGGATTTGTCAGGGACAGCCAAGCTCATTGTCCATGGTAATCAACTGGATGCTACCTTAATTGTCCAGAATTTACCAACTCTCCCTCCAGAAAAAGTTTATGCTTTGTGGACAGTAGTCGGCAAGGAAGTTCCTTATACTACGGATGACAAAGGAGCCATCTTAACTGCGGTGTTTCAAGTAGACGAAGCAGGCAATTTTACGCGAGAAATTGCTGTTCCTCAACCCCATCTGGAACCAAGAACAATTAATAAAGTGGCAATTACCGTAGAGAATCAATCTGCACCCCAGGCTCATACAGGTTCAATTTTTATCTCTACCGAAGATAGGAAAGTGAATGAATTGATGATAAATTAATTATTCTAGTCTCGACGAGAGTCCTAAAGGATACAGCTTCGCATCTGGGACAAGCCGAAACAAGTTCGGTGTTTCCTCTCGTCATAGCTGCATTTTCGGCTATAACTATCTTCTGGCTCACCTAAAAAAATACCATGACCTCGATCCTCGAACAGCTTAAAGATTCTGTTAGCCAAGCTTTGGTGTCCGCCTTTGGCACAGAATTAGCCGCTACCGATCCCTTAGTCGCGCCGACAAATAACCCTAAATTTGGTGATTATCAGTCTAATGTCGCTTTATCTTTAGCTAAACCCCTCAAGCAAAATCCTAGAGCGATCGCTCAATCGATTATCGACAACCTCGAAATTGAAGAAATGTGTGAGATCCCGACGATTGCGGGGCCAGGTTTTATCAACTTTATGGTAAAATCTGATTATATTGGGAGTCTGCTGACTAAAATTCAGCCAGACGAGAGATTAGGTGTGGCATTAACTAAAAATCCCCAACGAGTCATTGTCGATTATCCTAGCCCAAATATCGCTAAAGAAATGCATGTCGGACATTTACGCCCTGCCATTATAGGGGAATGTCTTAGTCGGATTTTGGAATTTGTCGGTCATGATGTGTTACGCGTCAGTCATATCGGCGATTGGGGAACTCCTTTTGGTATGTTAATTGCTTACTTAAAAGAGGCTTATCCTGAAGCTTTAACCGCTACCGAAAATTTAAACCTCGGTGAATTAGCTACTTTCTACCGTCAGGCTAAACAAAGATTTGACGAAAATGCAGATTTCAAAGAAGCTTCTCGACAGGCAGTAGTAGAGTTGCAGGCGGGAGATGAAGAGACAATTAAAGCCTGGAAAATTGTCTGTGAACTGTCGAGTCGTTCCTATCGCAAAATGTATGATTTGATGGGATTATCTGCTGTAATTGAGCGGGGAGAATCTTTTTATAATCCTTTTTTAGGAGACACTCTCCAGGAGTTAGAGCAATTAGGGTTGGTAGAGGAAAGTGAAGGAGCAATGTGCGTCTTCCTCGAAGGTTTTAGCAATCGTGATGGTGATCCTTTACCCTTAATTGTCAAGAAATCCGACGGTGGTTATAATTACGCGACGACGGATTTAGCAGCCATTCGCTATCGCGTTAGGGAAGATCAGGTACAGCGAGTTATTTATCCCGTTGGTTCAGAACAAAACAATCATTTTGCCCAAATCTTTCAGGTTGGTCAGCGTGCAGGATGGATTACTAACGACCACGATTTTGTTCATGCGGAATTTGGTCTAGTGCTAGGGGAAGACGGTAAAAAGCTAAAAACTCGTTCTGGGGAAGCAATTAAGCTTAAGGATTTGTTGAACGAGGCAATAGAAAGAGTTCGTACTGATTTAGAAACAAGATTTGTCGCCGAGAAGCGAACTGAAACAGAGGAATTTATTAATAATTCTGCGGAGGTAATTGGCATCAGTGCGGTTAAGTATGCCGACTTGAGCCAAAATCGTACTTCAGACTATCGATTTAGCTATGATAAGATGCTCGATCTTAAGGGCAATACGGCACCCTATCTCCTGTATGCCTATGTGCGAGTGCAGGGAATCAGTAGAAAGGGTCAAGTTAATTTTGAGCAGCTAACGGATGCCAAGATCGTTTTAGAAGAATCTGCTGAATTGTCTTTGGCAAAACATATCTTGCAATTAGAAGATGTGCTTAAGGATGTCGAGCGTGATTTGTTACCTAATCGTATTTGTTTATATCTATTTGAATTAAGTCAGAAATTCAATCAATTTTACGATCAATGTCCTATTTTACAGGCAGATGAACCCCAAAGAACTTCTCGCTTAATCTTGGCTGATTTGACAGCTCGTACTATTAAGCTCGGCTTGTCTTTACTGGGAATCAAAGTCTTAGAAAGAATGTAACAAACGTGAGTTCGGGTTAACAAAATTCTTTTGTTGAGGTGGCTCTAAGCTCTAAGCTTTTGAAAGATCAATCAGTCCTTTGAATTACAAATTTAACTCAAAGAAAGCTGTTTTGAAATTGCTTGTATAGCAGGGGTTTAAGCTTATCCCGAACTTACGTTAACAACTATTTCTTTAAAGCTCTATTCTGTTTCATTATATTTGAAGCTAACTACTAAATTTGAAGTAATGTTGAAGATATAATTGAGTTAAATCGATGATACGCTTTGTTTCCTTAGCTTTTTTCACTTTCGTTGTCTATAACATTGAAACTTACGTTTTTCTGTCGGACTGTTCGATAGGAGGTATTCGAGATTCAAAATGGATAGATGATGTTGATAAATCGACAGGATGCCTGCCTAGTAGTTTAAGATATACACTACTATTTCTTGTCCCAATAATCTGGTTTTGCGGCTTACTAATCATTTTGAAAAAATTTAAACGCAAAGATAACTAGTAGTCCACCAAATTAATCGGGAATTAATTAGAATAACTATAGTTAAACATAAATTCTAGGAAAAGCGATCGCTTTTTTACTCTCGGAAAAGTTAATTAACCAGTCGACAAAGCGAGTCATAACAGGAGTTTGAGTCAATTGTTCCAGTCTCGCAAATCCGCCAATATTACCAGCATTTATTTCGCTGATGCGCCAAACTCCATCATCATCCAGTAAAAAATCATATCCTAGAGTATGCAAACCTCTGATTTGATATGCTCCTACGGTATTGGAGATCGCTTCTTTTTCGGCATCAGTTATGTCGGTTAACAAGCATTCGCCATCGCTACTGACATTATTAACCCAATGTCCACTTTTTGAGCGTCGTAAATAAGCACCATAGATTTCCCCGTCAACAACTACGATCCTCTTGTCTCCCTGGCTGACTTGTTTGAGATAGCGAACAAATTGAATTGGCTCTGGGGTGCGGGCGATTAGATAGTCAAGCACTTGGGAAAAGTCGTTAAAGGAATGTTGTCCCTGATTAAAGTTATCTAGTTGGAATAAATTATCTTCATACCAGATTTTATAGACTCCTCGCCCACCACAACTATTGGCTTGTTTGGCAATAATAGTTTGATGTTTCTCCCAGAAGGCAAAGGCTGTATCGTGATCTCTGGTGACGATAGTTTCGGGAATCCAATCTTGAGCTACCTTAAGCAGAAAATCAGCAGCGATTTGCTCTTGTTTATGAGTAGGATTATTGACAAATAGTAGCTGTCTTGACCAATGGCTTAAGCGATTAAGATAATTATCAGGAAAAGGCTTTAAAGAGCGGCAAAAAGCTAAATCAAACTGTTCCAGATTATAAGGATTTGTTGGACAATTTTCTAAATTCAAAAATTGTTCATAACTCAAGTCATTTGTGACTTCTGTTGCCCAAGTAATAGACGAATCTATCTTATTATTTAAAACCTGATTAGTATTGACATGAAATAGATTAACTCGATAATCTCTAGCCAAATGGCGATAAAAAATCGGCACATCTCCAAAGCGATCGCGATAGGGTTGAGGAGTACTAATAATTAAAAAGTTTTTACTCATAGGTAATACAAGTAGACGGTTATAATTAAATACTAAGATAGAAAAAATAAGAAACTAGATAATAGAGATGATTACTAGTTAAAACATTTATATTTAATTGATTTTAAATTGATTTATATTTAATTTAAATTTTATTACGAACTTGAGGCACAAGATTCCATATCGGACATTTTTTCCACGACACTCTCTGTTTGTTTTGGTTTATTTTTGCCAATATTAGAAATTAATAGACCAATTATAATTACTACTAAAGCACTTAACTGGACTGTCGAAGGAGATTCTCCATTGAGTAAATAAGCATAAGATATGCCAAATATGGGAGAAAGTGCCCCCAATGCACCGACAGTTTTGGAATCAAGTCTTTGCAAGGCGCTATACCATAAAAGTTGAGCCAAAACTACCACAATTAATCCATATACAGACATGACAATCCATAGGCTACCAGAAAAAATATCAGCAAAGTGAGAAAAGCCAAATAATGCGATCGCAATGACAAAAAAGACGATAGCAGAAACAAAATTACGGGTAAATACAACCACTGAAAGGCTACATTTTTTAGCTAAAACTGTTCTCCCAATTAAAGCAGTGCAGGTATAAACCAAAGTCGAAAGTAGAATTAAAAGATCACCCTGGTTCAATTGATAATTATTTTGTTTTAAAGTGATAGCGGCGATGCCAACTACAATTAAAGAGAAGCCTGCTGTTTCAAATTTAGTAATTCTATTACCTAAAATCAAACTCCCGACAATAGCATAGAGAACAGGGCCAAATCTACCCAATAAAACCGCATTAGTTACGGATGTATATTGTAAGCCAATAAAGATTAGAGCAGATAATAATGCCGCCAAGCAACCATTAACAAATAATCCCACTAAAATCTTAGATTCAGATTGTTTCAAATCACGAATAATAGTTTTAAAATCAAAGAATAAACAGACAGCGATCGCTGAACAAAG
>CALLPS010000069.1 GCA_938015355.1 uncultured Pleurocapsa sp. | reverse complement strand
TGTTTCGTGAAGATATTAGCGAGTACGTAGCACAGTTACAGCTCCACATGGCACTTCAAGCTCGTAATTTAGTTCCCAATTTGACTAGTGATTCTGTCGCTAATAGTAGACAACAAATGCTACAGGAAGCTCAATCGGTCGTCGAAAAATTTGCATCGCGCCAATCTATATAAGTTATTAGAAATAAGTAAGTGGGTGTAATTAAATATAAGATGATTTATTTTGGGACTAGGGACTAGGGACTAGGGACTAGGGACTGGGATTTCACATTCGGGTCTTGGTCTTATAAATTATTTCGCCTACCTACTTAAGTTATTAGAAACCAAGTTTTATCTCTCTTCAAATTAGACTGGTGGCTGTATTTAAGAGAAAACTAAATTAGATATAGATAATAGATAGTTGATTGGGTTTTTGTCCTGAACACTAGCAATTGAATATCGATTGATCGCCTCAAACCTCAAATTATTAGTTTATTTTGAGACCGAAGGCGATCGCTATCTGCTTATTTTGTCATAAGAATCAGATTTTTTCTTGAATAATTAAGCAATGGTTACTTCATCAGATAGATAAACATCCTGAATAGCGTGGAATAACTGAACTCCTTCTAACATGGGGCGTTGAAAAGCTTTTCTGCCAGAAATCAAGCCAGTACCACCAGCACGTTTATTAATGACTGCGGTACGGACTGCTTCGGCGAAATCATTATTACCAGATGACCCACCTGAATTAATTAATCCATTACGTCCTGCATAACAATTTAGTACTTGATAGCGGGTTAAATCGATAGGATGATCGCTAGATAGCTCAGTGTAGACAAGATCGTGAGTCCGACCATATTTTTCTCCCGTGGCTTTGGTCACGGCTGCATAGCCGCCATTACATTCAGGTAATTTTTGTTTAATAATATCCGCTTGAATGGTTACCCCAAGATGATTCGCTTGTCCTGTAAGATCCGCTGCTAAATGGTAGTCTTTCTCCTGTTTAAAAGCATCATTGCGGGTATAACACCAGAGAATAGTTGCCATGCCTAATTCATGTGCTTTAGCAAAAGCTTGGCTAATTTCTTGGATTTGACGGGATGAATTTTCCGAACCAAAATAGATTGTGGCACCGACGGCTGTTGCTCCTAAATTCCAGGCTTGCTCAACGCTAGCAAACATGATTTCATCAGAGGGATTAGGATAAGTCAGTAGTTCATTGTGATTGAGTTTGACAATGAAAGGAATACGGTGAGCATATTTACGAGATGTCATACCTAAAACACCAAGAGTAGTCGCAACACCATTGCAACCACCTTCAATTGCCAATTTAATAATATTTTCGGGGTCAAAATAAATTGGATTAGGAGCAAAAGATGCGGCGGCGGAATGTTCGATACCTTGATCGACGGGTAAGATGGAGAGATAACCAGTATTCCCTAATCTTCCTGTGGAATATAGTTGTTGTAAACTACGTAACACCTGAGAATTGCGATCGCTCTGGAGAAACATCCGTTCAACAAAATCGCTTCCAGGCAGGTGGAGCATATCTTTCGGCACCTTAGCTTTATGAGTTAATAAGCTCTCGGCTTCGCTACCTAATAAGGATTCAAGACTGCGAGAAGGAGAAAAAGTAGTAGTCATAGTTAGTTTGGTGAATATTATGCTGAATGCTGATTGTTATTGATATCAATGGTCTATCTTCTTTACTAAAATAAATTTATGAATCTGTCCTGAGAGTTGCTGGAAAAATAATCTTAATTTGATAACTTTTAATTTATCTAAATTTATCTAATATTCACACTCTTTCGTAATGATTGAACCAGTTAATTTTCTTGTGCCTTTATTTCAACGACAAGTGATCTAAATCAATAACTTTTGCGATCGCGTTATTTATTTCGCTATTTTGGGGAACCTTATAAAGATGGCTCTCTCAAAGCATAGTGACCAAAGTGATTAATATGTTGATTCTAGATCATAGATGTAAGTTATGCTTAAAAGGCTTAAATCAAGCTAATTTAACTATCCTATCTATCCCTTTATTGGCGATCGCAGCGATTCTTACAGAACTACAACCACTCCTTGCAGAAGAAATAAATGCACCAGAATTAAACATCAATCAAGAGCTAGTTGTCGTCAAAGATTCAGATAATATTCCTGAACAAATTGTAGTCAAAAGTTTTGATGTAATTGGCAGTAGTGTTTTCAGTCCCAAGGAGTTGAATCAAGCCGTAAACTCTTATCGCGATCGACCCCTCACCCTATCGGAACTATTTCAAGCGAGGAGTGCTATTACCAAACTCTACACAGAAAAGGGCTATGTCAGTTCGGGAGCCTATATTCCCCCTCAAGAATTAAAAGATGGCACAGTTCAAATTGCTGTCCTCGAAGGAAAACTAGAAGAAATTAACATTTCTGGGACAAAACATCTATCTGACAAATATGTTTCCTCTCGCATTAAAGCAGCAGCAGCAGAACCAATTAATGTTGATACCTTACTCGCTGCTCTTCAACTACTACGTCTTGATCCTTTAATTGATAATGTTTCGGCAGAACTCTCCGCAGGGATTAGTCCAGGAACTAGCTTGCTGGATATCAAAATTCAAGAAGCTGATGTATTTAATATTTCGACTAGCTTTAATAACAGTAGATCTCCTGGGGTTGGTACTAGTCAGAGATCCATTGGAGTTAATCATGGTAATCTTTTGGGATTTGGCGATCAATTTAATTTCGAGTATGCCAATACAGATGGGAGTGATGCTTTCGATTTTTCCTATGGATTACCCCTAAACTCAAAAAATGGCATTATCAAAGCGGCTTATGGCAGTAATTCTAATAATGTAATTGAGGAACCCTTTTCCCCGATCGATATTGAATCTAAATCTCGCTATTACGAGGTAAGTTTGCGCCAACCTCTAGTCTTAAAACCAACCCAAGAATTTGCTCTTGGTCTGAGCTTAACTCGTACCGAAAGTGAGACTTTTTTATTTGATGATAGTTTTCAACTATCCCGTGGTGCTAATGAAGACGGAGAAACCAGAATTAGTGCGGTAAGATTATTCCAAGAGTTTGTTAATCGCAACGATAAAGAGGTACTAGCTTTTCGTTCTCAGTTTAGTCTGGGAGTAGATTTGCTTAACTCCACCATTCATGATGCTGATCAACCTGACAGTACTTTTATATCTTGGCGCGGACAAAGTCAATGGGTGCGACAGTTAGATCAAGACTTTTTACTGCTATTGCGAGGAGATGCCCAGATTTCAGGGGGTAGTTTAGTCCCTCTAGAACAATTTAGAGTGGGTGGAGTCAATAGTGCCAGAGGTTATCGCCAAGATCTTAGCTTAGGAGATAATGGCTTATTTGCTTCAGCCGAGTTACGTATCCCTGTTCTTCGATTTAAAAAAGTAGATGGTTTGGTACAAATTGCTCCTTTCTTTGATGTGGGGACTGTTTGGAACAATGATGATCTCGAAATTAGTAATGCTACCTTGCCTGCTCTGGGAGTTGGCTTAAATTTCTCTATGGGTACTAAGTTCAATGCCCGTTTAGATTGGGGCATTCCTCTAACTTCGGTGGAGGGAAAAAGTAATTCTTTGCAGGAAGATGGAATTTACTTCTCGATAGATTCAAACTTCTTCTAACAGGCGGAGTCTAATACCTTCCCGTAATTTTAATTTGATAGTCATTTTCTGAATTAGCTTGGTAAGAACCTACCCAAATTTCATATAATCCTGGTTGCCATTGTCCTTCAATTACAGGATTGGGAGTACCAGCATCATCATTACACCACACCCCTCCAGAACCTTTAACTAAGATAGTTGTATCAGCTTGACTAACAATTTCTAATCGCAGCAAATCCCAAAAAGATTCTAGTTTTAATACATGATTAGGTTGAGAACTAACATAGCCATCGCAATAGCCTGTGGCAGTATTTTCTGTTTGTGAAATTTCCTTTGCCATGATTGCTCCTCCACTAATTCCTTTAATGGTTATGGGTTGAGCAATGCTACTTTGTTTAATTATAATTTGTTTAATTGTAATATGACGGGAGCCTTGTGCTGAGACAGCATAGCAGCTACAGCTTAAGATTATTCCTAATAGTAAACCATTAACTTTTCCCAATATCGAATTAGAGTTAGATACGGATAATAATAAGAGATTTATGATATCTTGTCCCACTGAAATTATCGTCTATTTTTATAGATTAAATAAGATGTCTTTATCGGACAGCAATATTAGTTATTCTGTTCTAACATAAGTCACAATGAATTTTATTAATGAATTTTATTAATGCTCAAGAAGATAGAAGGAAAATAGTTACTATTAACTGTTAACTTTAAATCGTTGAGCAACAGATGTTCCTGCTGCAATTCCCGAAAGTACTGCCCCTTCAATATTAGGTGCAACAAAAGCATCTCCTGCCATTATTAGAGGAAATTCTGATAATGCCAAACAGGGTTCATGATAAAAAGTTTTGGGTAAGCTATAACGCCAGCGATGTACTTGGTATTTAATTACGGGAGAATCTAAGTAATCTGCGGCGGAGGTAAGTAATTTATAGGCAATTTCGGCATCATCACTATCCCAATAGTAATCACTAAAATTGGGAGTAGCGTGTAGCGTTACTGCATAACCCTCAGGAGAAATACCCTTTTGATAATTATCAGCTAACCAAACTAAAGAGTTATCTTCCACAACCATCCCTCCTGGCGCGGGGATATTACTCGGTTTTTCTAACAAAGCTAAAATAGCAATGCAGCGATGATAGACAATTTTTTCTAAAGAGAATCTAATATCCAAAGGTAAAACTATCAAAGAAGCATCCAAAAGATCGAGGGATTGAGGTACAGGAGGAGTCATCACTAAAACGTCGGCTTGATAGTGCTGTTTATTTTCCGTTTCTACCAGCCATTTTTTGTCATAGCTCATCTCGACTACTTTGATATTAGTCTGAACATCCAAATCTTTTGCCACATACTTCGCAATTTCACGAGTTCCATTGACACCACAGTAACGGGGTTTGCCATCGGCTTCTCGAAAACCCTGGCACCATTCTTTAATTACATTATGTTTTAACCAATCATCTACCCAAACCTGAAATTGGGGATTCTCGACAGTGAAATATTGCGTGCCATAATCAAACACGCCTTTGATAGACTCTTCCTGGCTTATGCGACGGGTAGCTAAACGTCCACCGATGCCCTTTCCCTTGTCTAATACCGTCACTTGCAGTCCTTTTTGGTGCAGAATATTAGCCGTAATTAATCCCGAAATTCCTCCTCCAATAACTATACAGTCTGAATTTGTAATTGAGCGATCGCTACTAGACATGATTAGAGATTCTGATTTTACTAAGGATTATCTATATAAGTCACTTTTTGATCTTTCTCTGAAATTGATTAACGCACCTATGATTTTTGTTTGTTTTTGGCGCTGCCAGAAACTGGACTTTCATTGACCAACACATATTTTCTCAAACAAAGCCCTGGAATGACCACAAGCTGATTATGCTCTTTTCTGTATATTCACGAAACAACAAGTATATTTACCTAGATAAATCAATTTCCAATTATCCAAAGATGCGTTTACAGTCAACTAATTTTTATTTTTATAGTTATATTTTCATTACTCTGGGCATTACTCTTAATTTTATTCTAGATGCGCCTCAATCTCATGCAATTACCGAACTATCCCGCCATGAATCCCCTCAATTTACCTTCAATAAAATTGACCACAATTTTAACTCTGAATTTGCTATTCTTGCTCAAGAAAATGTTATGGCATCTAAATTGCCCGTACTGCCCGAAGTGGTAAATTTAGTCAAGAATTTTGAGGGTTTTAGAGCTTCTGCCTATATTGACACCAGCGGTTTACCTGTTATCGGCTATGGTCAAACTAGGATCAATGGAAAAACAGTCAGATTAGGTCAATATATTACCCAAGCCCAAGCGGATGTTGCTCTAGAGCAAGAGCTTTATCACATTCAACGGCTGGTAAAGACTAAAGTGAAAGTAGAATTAAATCCCTATCAATTAGGAGCCTTAAGTTCTTTAGTTTACAATGCAGGAACCATAGTTATTACTAACAGCACTTTAGCCAGAAAGCTGAATGCAGGAGATTATGCAGGTGCAGCTAAGGAGTTTCCTCGTTGGAATAAAGCTAACCAGGGCGGTAAATTAGTCGTATTTCCAGGTTTAACTAAACGCAGACTTGCGGAACAAAAGTTATTTCTGACTAACTCCGAGCAGGTAATCAGTAACAAATAAGGCACTTCAATCGCATTCTTAAAAAGCTGATAGCCATTGGTGACAACTTAACGTTTTGTGCCGTTTGTCAATCGCTTTTAGGTAGCAGGTAGCACCATCTAAAGTTGTGACTTTATTAATAAAAGTGCGATCGCTACTCTAGATTTAATTTAATTTAATCTATATATAGTGTTATCAAAAAAACTAAGCACTATGTATAGTTGTTGACTGATACTAAATCCTGTCCGTGGAGGTTACTCTTGTCTCGCCCCCTAAATCCCCCAATTCTGGGGGACTTAAAGAAGTTTTTACTTGTTTGTGAAAGTAACTTATATGAATCGGATTTAGTATAATAGGTGAGTTCCTTAACTTGTGACAATTGGCTGATAGCTAAAAACAGAACAATTCTGAATTCATGTTGAATATCAGCAACGCCATATTTCTAATTGTGGGAATTGAATTTAAAATGGGGGAAATCTTTCAGCCTTAGCAAGAAATAGATCATGACAGATCCTGTGACATTATCCGCAGCCGCTATTGCCACCTTAATCGCCACGAAAGCATTTGAGAAAACGGGTGAACAGCTCAGTGAACAAGTTTGGGATTTAGTCGGAAATTTTCTGACATCCTTAAAGCGCAAAGATCCTCATACTGCAAGGGCGATTGAGAAGGTTGCGGCACAACCAGCTTTAGCGGAGCAAGAGCCAGATAAGTATAGTCCTACTGTGTTAACAGCAAAGGTTGAAGAAGTGGCAACGGATGATCCAGATCTTAAGGTGACAGTAGAAGCCCTGGCAAATGCTGCTCGCCCAGAAGTGCCAATGACGATTGAAAACTGGAAGGGTATCAATATTAAAGGAGGCACTAACACTGTCTCTGATAATACCTTGAATTTCTAATCAGATTATGGTGTCTGAAGACTGGCAGGGGATTAACCTCAAAGGGGAGAGCAAAAATGTAATTCGCGATAATAACTTTAATTATTATGGTGCATCTTCTCCTGCTCCCCTTGGTCGAATCATTGATCAAACTCGTCCTCCTCTGAATACTTGGCAGGGGCGAGTGGAGGAGTTGAAAAAGCTTGAGGATTGGACGCAAAATAGTAATGAGATTCAGGTCATTGGTTTAATCGCAGCAGGAGGTTATGGCAAGTCCAGTTTAGCAGCAAAGTTTTATGAAACCGCCACGGGATTTAAGCAGGTTATTTGGTCTACCTTTAGTAAAATGTATCGCTTTGCTATTTGGGGGCGGTGGTTACTGGAACAGATTGGAGTGCAAATCGACGAAAAGGTACCTGATGAGGATCTTGTCATCTTAGTTAGCAATCAACTCGCTGAAGAGGGTTATCTAGTAGTGATGGATAACCTGGAGACTCTCATAGATCAAAGTGGTCAGTGGCAAGATAATGCCTACCAGAACTTTTTGGTGCGTTGGACTGGTACATCTAGCAGCAGTGTGGTATTAATTACCAGTCGCGAGCAGCCATCATTGCCCGACAATGCTTTAAATCGCAGCAGATGGGAAACACTAGGGGGGCTTTCTAATGGTGAAGGGGCGGATTTATTGCAAGCATTAGATGTGCAGGGAGAGACGGCAGAATTGGAGTTATTTGTGCAGCAAATTGATGGACACCCGTTGTTAATTGATTTGTCTGTTGGTGCGCTGAAAAGAATAGCAGGGAATCAACCATCTATTGAGGAGTTAAATCACTCTAATCTTAATTTGTTAGAGATTGTCGGACAGCATCGGGGTAATCCTGAAATCAGCGTTATTAAAATTTTAACCGCCAGCTTTGAGCGTTTACCATCCCCTCTGCAAAATCTACTTCTAAACTTGAGTATCTATCGTCTTTCCTTTGACTGGCAAGCTGCAAAATTTATGGTTGCGGAAGAATTTGAAACGACGGAAGCCTCAATTACAGAAGATTTGAGAACCTTATCCAGACTTGCTTGGTTAATTGAAGAACGTTTAGATGGTATCTGGATATTTCGCTTTCAACCCCTGGTGCAGAAATACTTACAGAAACAGCTAGGAGAGCCAACTAAAGCCCATGAGGAAGCAGTTAACTACTATAGATCTATTACCAAACTAACTGGATGGGTACTAGAAGATATAACACCTCAGCTAGAAATATTTAATCACTACTGTGAACTTGAACAATACCGTCAGGCAAATCAAATTCTAGATAATATCTCTAGTTTTTTGAGTTTGCGGGGATATTACTTGACCAGTTTGGAACTTCACCGTCAGCTTATTACAAATTGGGAAGCGATTAGTTTAGAAGAAGATATTTATGACCTAGGATGGTTATGGCTTCGGGTAGGCAATTCTCACTATCGTCTGGGAGAATATCAAAAAGCAGATGATTCATATCAAAAAGCCCAGAAATTATTTAAGGAAATTAACGATCAAAACAATGAAGCAAATTCTTTAATGAGTTTGGGTAATGTTCAACAAGCTTTCGGTAACTACTCAGAAGCGATTGAGCTATATGAGCAATCTCGCGCAATTAAACAACAGATTAATGATCAGAGTCAGTTAGCGGTTTTACTCGGTAATCTAGGCAATGCTTATAATTCCCTGGGACAATATCAACCAGCAATCGAACTGTATCAACAATCTCTGGAAATTGAACGACAAATCGGCGATCGCAGTGGAGAAGCAGTTTCCCTCATGGGTTTAGGCAATGCATATTATTCCCTGGGGCAATACCAACGAGCTATTAAACTGTATCAACAATCCCTGGAAATTCAACGGCAAATCGGCGATCGCAGTGGAGAGGCAACTTCACTCGGTAATTTAGGCTCTGCTTATAATTCCCTGGGGCAATACCAACCAGCAATTGAACTGCATCAGCAATCCCTGGAAATCGAACGGCAAATCGGCGATCGCAATGGGGAGGCAATGTCACTCAATAATTTAGGCAATGCATATTATTCCCTGGGGCAATACGAAAAAGCGATTGAACTGTATCAGCAATCTCTGGAAATTAAACGGCAAATCGGCGATCGCAATGGAGAAGCGGCTTCCCTCAATGGTTTAGGCAATGCTTATGATTCCCTGGGGCAATACGGACAAGCAATTGAACTGTATCAGCAATCTCTGGAAATTTTTCAGCAAATCGGCGATCGCAATGGGGAAGCCTTATCTTTATGGAATCTCGCCGTAGCTTATAAGTCTCGGGGCAGAATCCTCAAAAGCAAGAAATATGAGATTGCAGCAGTAAAAATCTGGCAATCATTACAGATGCCAATTGAGGCGACTCCCCTTCCTAATAATGTTAAACAGATGTACAAAAATATTGAGGAAGAAGGTGGAGACTGGGCGGAGTCATATATCCAATCTCAGGAACAAATGGCTTGGTTGATGGTTATTTCAGCCAGCATCGGATTTTTGGTCTTGCTTCCTGTTCGTTTATTTCGGCAATATAAAAAGTCTTTTGGGTTCTGGTTTCTGTTGGGATTGTTAATCTTCGGTGTGCTTTGGAGGTGGTTTTAAGAGGATATCTGATACCATTTATCAAAATTGACATCCTCCTCGCCTTAAAAGACAAGGATTCTGGTTATTAGTTATTAGTTATTAGTAGCGGGTTTAATACTAAAAACTAAATACTACGAGCAAGTACCCCTGAAGGGGCAGGCTTTACATTGTGCCCTTGTGGTAAACCCAAATCAAAAGTAACAAGGGGAGCAGGTCAAATATGTAAGAACAAACATACTTGTTGGTGAAATAGCTATATTTTGATTGCTTTTGACGGTTTGTGCAATCTAGACAACGGAATAGTTTCTAGCCTTATAAGTGGTGATTTGTCTAAAGCGATCGCTTCGGTAGTAGTACAGAACAACCAACAAAAGTGACTTGCTCCCGTAACAAGAGACTTAATCCCCTTTGTGCCTTATGCAGAGCGGTATCCTTGAGGATTATGTCTTTGCGTCTTTGCGTCTTTGCGAGAGATTTAAAATTACACTTTTGAATGACTGGATTATCCACTTTTGATCTACTCCTAATTAGATCTGATTTAATGGAACGTCCGAATTCTTAACCATTGCCTTGCTGTTTCAAATAAGTAAATACAGATTTATCGCCGATATCTGGATCGATCTCTTGAATCATTTTGCGAATTGCAAAGACACTAAAGCCAATTGTCCAAATCCCCAGTAATGCTTGTTCCATTTCCACAGGAATGATCCCTGTCATGTGTCCTAAAAGCAGCAAGGGAACTATGGGAGTTAGGATTTTTGTTTCCATGCGATTAAAACAAAAGGCTTCTTTAAAAAAGATTCCTGTTAAGGCAGCAAAGGTAAAACCTGTGCCGAACAAAGTTAGAGGATGATCGTAAATATATAATGCTAAAGGTTCATTACTCGAAAAAGCGATCGCAATTGTGGCAATAGTTCCAATCAACCAAAAACCCTGCAATACTCGGTGCAACGCTTTCATGTAGATATGAATGAAATATAGACTCACTCCCAAACCCGCCGAAAACAGGGCAAACAAAGGCGTAATTGCGGGTAAAGCAGCTTCACCTTGGGCGAAAAAGAGATTACTGGCGATCGCAAAACTAGCAGCCGCAACCACCAACCCGCCACGATAAATTATTACTTCCAGGCGATCTCTTTTATCAATCGTAAATTCGCCAAATTGTCCTTGATAGGTTTGTGGTTCTCGATCTAATAATGCAATCATAATTTTTATTTAGTCATTAATTGTTAATTGAACTGTATCTTCCCAAGTTAGCTGGAACTGTTTTGCTGCACTACCACTATTTACCGCAATCTCGATCCAGCCGTGACTGCCAATTAAGGTAACAGCTTTTCCCTGATTAACTTCACTGTAAGTTCTGCCTGAATTAATCTCAATATTTTTAATAATTATTTGCCAAGATTTTCCCTCAACTAATGCCCCAGGAATATTCGTAATTAGATTACCAAAATGATCTATATATTGAATATAGCCAGTAATCTGGGCTTGATTTATTTCGATGACTGGTAAATCAAGTCTAACCAAACTTTCCAAATCAATTCTCTGACCCAATTTTTCCAAAGGGATTCCCGTGCTTAAGTGTGCCCCCACAGGAGCAAAAATATCTCGTCCATGAAAAGTATTACTAGGATTAGGTACACGCCAATATTGAGTATTGGTTAATTCCACAGCAGCGATCGCAAAATCCAAAATACCGCTATACAAACCATTATCAGGACATACCACATAGCCATTCTGTAACTGAATTGCAATTCCCCTCCTGCTACCTCCCACCCCTGGATCAACTACCGCAACATGAACCGTATTCATCGGAAAATAAGGATAGGCATTTAACAACGCAAACCTAGCTGCGAGTAGATTCTGTGGGGGAATCCGATGAGTTAAATCAATGACATTTAATTGTGGCTCTATTTGGGCGATCGCTCCTTTCATTACTCCGACATAGACATCGCGATCGCCAAAATCCGTTAACAAGGTCAAAAATCTATCAGAAGTCATAGATATTTAAATCACCATTTCTTTTAGTCTATGAAGAAACATTGATAAAGAATTCTTTTCACAATAAAAATGTTATCTTATATATCCATCCGATATACACTATTTCTGTTTTAAAAAAGTCCATCATGAACAATAAACGTCAAGAAACCTTGAAAAATGCTCATCTTAGTCACCGAAAAAGTATGCTAAGAAGCTTAAAAGCTCGTCTGGAATCAGCTAGAAGCAACGGAAACGAGAAACTAGTGCAACAGCTAGAAGCAGAAGCTAAATATTTGCATCTCTAATCAACATTTTGCTGCAAAAAGCTAATAATTATTACAACACAAGAGTTTCCATTGACTTTGATTGAGGGTTGGCAATGCTAACCCTTTTTTATTGGCATCATGCATCATATTTCCTGACATCACAGAATCCGATTAATTGTAAAACCTTAATCATTACCCAGTAAGGAATATTCTCTGTTATTATAATTAAGCCATATCTAGAGGAGAGGTGGCAGAGTGGTCGATCGCGCTCGACTTGAAATCGAGTGTACGCAAGTACCGTGGGTTCGAATCCCACCCTCTCCGTTCTGAAAATTAGCTACAAATTCTTAGCGATCTACATATTCACCTGTCGATTGCCAAATTAAATGTCACCGTTGTCAAATTAGTGTCGTCTTGACAGATTAAATGTCTTTTTAACAAAATGGTGTCGTCTAACTCTCTAGTAAAGATAATTGATAGGAAAGGGTGGGATTCGCTTTCAGTTTTCCAAAAACTTCTTCTTGCTCGAAGATGATTTAGTAACCACTACTATAGTATACCCATACCCTTATTGCTGGGAGCGCACCTTATTCCTACTAATCAAATTAGTAGCAGCATCAGGGCAAGCAGTTACCAGGGTCAGAAAGCAGGATTACTTTTGAGTAATCAAACTAACCCACACTTTTCACAGCCTAGAGGTTAGTGCGATTCGTTATTCTGAAACCTGTATAAACGGGGGGATAGAATACATTTCTAAAGTAACCCACACTGGGTAGAGTTCGCACTTGTCGGGTAGGGCAGGGACATCGCTGTCCCCTTCCCCCCTCAGAACCGAGCGTGCAAGTTTTCAAGCACTCGGCTCAAGCAATATCACTTAGTCTTCTGATGGTGTACTTTATGATGGCAGAACAAATGCACCCAAACCAAATTATCTAACGTATCTTTTCCACCTTCGCATCTGGGTACGATATGATGCATGTGCAATTCCTCATTATTAAATAACGATTGTTTACAAACAGTACAGTTATAATTTTGCTTGTATGCTACTTGTTCTTGTTTTGCGTTCCATTTAACAGCTTCCGATTTCTGGCTTTTCTTGTTTCTTTTCGCCCAATACTCTTGTAGAGATGGATCGTCAGGTGAAGCCCTTTTACTTACAAGTGCGTGCCTTTTAATCTTAGTCCAGCTAAATTTCAGCATATAATTTCCCGATTGTTTATCTCCAAAGACCCAATTATCTTTTCTCTGAAGATTTAATCTTCCCCAATATTTGTTTTGCGTCCACTTTTTGTTTTTATTGGGATGTGTACGTTTAACGAATCTAACCTGTCTCATAAAGAGATAATTATCTAGTTTTGAAAATGCCACGGATGACACGTGTTTGTTTAGATAATTGGCTTTTCCTCGTATTATTGGGTTGATTTTCCTTATTAAGTTCTCTACACTTTCCCCAGAATGTTTGAGAAATATTTCTCTAATGTCATTGCGGGTCTTTTGTAAAAATTTTTTATTAGGTTTTATCAGGAGCTTGTAACCAGTTTTTGTGTTGTTGACTTTGTATTGTCTAATGTTGAAACCCAAGAAGTCGAAACCTTCGGTGATGTGAACGATATTGGTTTTTTCTTTGGATAAGTTTAATCCTTTCTGAATTAACCAATTTTCTATTTCGCATTTGGATTGTTCTGCATCTTCTTTGGTTTCGCATAAAACTACGAAGTCATCAGCATATCTAACTATTGCTCTTTTGCCAGATGATTCGCCTCTGTAGTTATATTTCACACCAAGGGCTTCTTCCATGCCATGCAAGGCAATATTGGCTAAAAGCGGGCTAATGATTCCGCCCTGGGGCGTTCCCGATTCTTGGACATGGAATACCTTATTATCAACGTATCCAGCCTTCAACCATTCTTCAATCATTTTTCTAGCAGGAAAATTCCCTATAGTAGATAGAAGATGTTCATGGTTGATGTTATCGAAACAACCTTTTATATCAGCGTCTAACACCCATTTTTTCTTCCTGTGCGGACACAGAATTATGTGCAATTTATTTGTAGCATCATGAGTGCCTCTACCTGGGCGGAAGCCGTAACTTATTCCCTCAAATTGGGCTTCCCAACATGGTTCGAGAGCATTTTTTACAATTGCTTGTAAGCATCTATCTCTAATTGTTGGTATCCCCAGAGGGCGTTGTTTACCGTTTGATTTCGGTATGTACACTCGTCTGGCGGGTTTAGGTTTCCAATCTTGGTTTTTAATTAAGTCGTCAACCATTTGTCCTCTCTTACGAGGTGTTTTGACCAGTACCTTGTCTACTCCAGCAGTTTTACGTCCTTTATTATCTTGTGTGGCTTTCCTTACGGATACCAGCACATTGGAATAACTTCGGAGCATTAGCCTTTGGAGATTACGGACTCTCCGCCAGTCATTTGACTGAGTTGCTTTAAAGATGCGCTGTCTCAGATTCCTAACGTTATCGTAGGCATGTTGCCAGTTGACATTATGCCATTCGGTTGTCTTTGCGGTTACGTTTGCTACTTCTAGCATCTAACTTTTCCCTTACAAATTCGGTTTCGTTACTTTGTCACATAAAGCTGATATTACCTGTCTATGTCAGCACTCTTTCAAGTTGGTTATTAACCTATTCGTCCAGTTGAATCTCTCCGAGATTCCGACATTCCTTCGGAATGGCGAATCCCCGAAGGGGATTATTCCTGTTCCCTTACGGGTGACGACATTCGCTTCTTAGACATCCTTTCTCCTCTCAGGAGTTCTGCTTTCCTTGCGGTTAGCTTACTTGGGGGTTCGACCCTCCCCAAGACCTAATAGGGGTTATCCTGTTCCACATCTTTGAGATACGACATATTTAGATTTCTGCTATACTCCTGTTAATTCGATATTCTTGGTAGTCATATTTTCTTTCGTGAAAAAGAAGTTTTGGATTTGTTAGGATTAGCAACAAATCTCTGAATATCTACACCCTAAACATCTTTAAAGGTGTTCTTTCCTGTAGAAGCCTCAACAGATTCACTTTCGTTAATCGTGTATGTCTTACCCTAGCCCCTTGTCAATAGATGTTTTATTGACTTTGGGACACTTTACCCTCTAGCTCTGAAACATCACCGTTACCAGTAATGCCCCTTCGGGCGGGTACAGCCTCGACTACTAGGCTGGAGTCTCTCTTAGGGACTCACTCTAAAATGCGACTTCAGGTCGCACTAATCCTTTAGAAATGATAACTTACAGTTCATCAAAGTGAGGTGAGTAACCTAGAAAACCAAGTCTTTGCGCCCTTGTGCGGGGTAGAAAAGCATACAGCGTCCCTCTCGGTGACGAGAGAGGGAAGTTTCCCTTATATCTGGGCTGATAATCCAGATGTAATCTGCGGGAGTAAAAGCGGACAGAGCGATAATTGCTGAAAACGCCTAACCGCAAGCAAGAGTTCCATATTCGACCCTGGACTAAGATTAGATTCGAGGAAAAGGACATCGTGGAGAGATAAAACAAGTCCGAAAACTCCAAAAGACACTCATGTGGTTAAATGACATCGGCTTAGAATTAAAACCATCAAAAACCAGAATCGCCCATACACTTGAAAAAGATAAAAGCGAGGATGGAATCGCAGGATTCAACTTTCTTGGTTACAACATCCGACAATTTCCCACTGGGAAATACAACTCGGCAACCAAAGGAAGTAAAGCCTACGGAAATATAGAGACAATAGGTTTTAAAACACTCATAACCCCTTCTAAAGACTCAAGCACGGTTTCGGATAGGAGGGGTAAGCTGGAAACAGCTACCTCGACCTTATCGGAGGATGTCAAAGCTATAGTTAATCTTAAACTACCTAAAGATCACTGACTACTAAAATTAGATTACGGATAATCTAATAATTGATAGTAGACTACTGACTGAAAGCCGATGACGAATCCCCATGATCGAGATCAAGAGACTAAGCTCCGTGAAGCCAAATTAAAGGCAAAGGAAAGAGAATTGAGATTGCGGGAGCTAGAATTAGAAATACATCAGTCACAACAAGCCTCAAGAACCGAAATTAATTCTTCAGAGCCTCCTTTATACCAGACGAAAAAGCATCAGCCCCGAGAGAACTCAATTAAAAGATTTGGCAATAAACTGGTTAAATTTGCTAAATTTACGGGCTTTATGGTGGCAGGGATTGCAATTATTAAAGTTGGCTTTTTTGTTGGCATGTGGCTAACCTATTTGGTTTTAGCGGGGATTGTCGCCGCAGTTGGTTATCAAATATTTCTCAAAGATGAATGATTAATAATATAAAGTAGTGAGACAGTGGAGTGTTGGACTTAGTTAACTACTTTTTCTCGATTAATCGCAACTGTTTTGGTTCAATTGACAGCGGTTGTTGTTTTAATTGCGCCAAATCTTGAATTATCTGTTCTTGTTGTTGTTGAATTTGCTCCAGACGAACCATAATTTCCTGGAGTTGTTCTGGATTATTAGTCACTTCATAGTTGGTAATCCTAGTATCTGCTTTAACAGACTTTGCTTCCCAGCCGAACAGAAGTTTAAGTAGTAGCCAGGGCGATCGCAAGATCCAGAGCCACATCCGATCAATCATACTGGCGATCGCGCGATAAACTGTCACTAGCAGTCTAATGGTCAAAACTAGAGTCAGAACACTCCCCATAAAGGCAATGAGAGGATGATTGAATAGCCAAGAAAGAAAAGGATGCTGTATCAACCAGTTATGCCAACTAGAGTTTATCGAGCTACCAATACTATTAATTAAATAATTATCGATAGAAGTGGTTTTCTCCGTAGCCTGATGCAACAAAGACGACATCTTGCTTTTCAGGGGATTTAACTTGTCTGCTACAGAATCTGATAACACAGCACAAAAGATTAAAACTCTACTTTAGCTAAAAAGCAAGTAAATGGACAGAATTAAACCTATCTGGAAGTTAGTATGAGAGTTTTGTTTCTTGAAAGTTAATTATTAGAACTGAGATATTGCCGTAAACGAAATAAGCTAAGAGTTTGAGCAAAATTTAGCGGCAAGAGAGAAATTCCTTCCAGACGAGATTGTAACCAACCCTCACCCCAATGCCATTCATGAAAGCCATCGATTCCGTTACTTAACAGGAGACGTAAACTGTTGTCGTCTAGTAGCTCTACTTTATGTTCAATCTTGACTAATCCCAGGGAGCTAATAAAAGTATCACCTAGATTCAATTTACCTGATAAAGAAGTAAAATTTTGCGGCCACATCCATTGCTTAAGGCGATCGCTTTCTAGGAGACTGTCTTGAATAATTTGTTCCGAGGCGCTTACTTCAATTCGCAAATTACTTTGCTGAAAATTTCCCAACATATCTGACCAATCTTAATTTTTTGGCATCTGATTTGCCATTAGTTTAGTTCATTTTTACTAAGAGTTTCAAGGTGGATTCTCCCATCTCATTCTCATCTACTGTTATCAATTAGAGGTTAAACTGATACCAGTTGAACCCGAAGCGTTTTTTGAGCGCCTCATCCCCAATAAATATGAACCACGACGCAAGTAATAAGTACATTTTGCCAACTGTACTTGTAGTAAGTAACAATCAGACAGAATTAATCTCTGATTCTTCTGTACTGCCTCCAATCAAGCAAGTTCACATGTCAATTTTAGAATCTGCCAAAATTCTGCCCTGGGTACAACAATATCAACCCGATTTAATTGTTCTAGATTTAGCGTCGCCACAAATAATTAATCTTCAATTGATTGCTGCTTTGAGATTAGACTGGCTAACTCGTAATATACCCATCATGATTCTAGCGGGTTCAACTCCTAAGCAGATTAAACTCTTAGAGCAGTTAGATTACAATGCCTTTTTAATTAAGCCTTATTCCCCATCAGAGTTAGGCAAAAAAATTTGCTCTCTGGTATCAACTCCTGCATGCGAAATATTTGCCAGGTAGTTTGAGATTTTTGATTCATTAGCAGTCTGAAAGTTACTTGGAATAATCTAGAAATTTTTCAACTTCCCCCGTAAGCTTTACATAAATAAACAATCGCCCTGGACAATCAAACCCTTGGGCAATGGTAAGCTAACAGTTGCACTAAAAAAAATATTAAATAGGAATTAATAAAATGAGTGGAGTAGATAAAACGCCATTATTATTAAGAGCTGCTCGTGGCGAAAAATTAGAACGTCCTCCTGTCTGGATGATGCGTCAAGCAGGCAGATATATGAAAGCATATCGGGATATTAGAGAAAAGTATCCTAACTTCCGTGATCGTTCCGAAATTCCTGAAGTAGCGATCGAAATTTCTTTGCAACCCTGGAAAGCTTTTCGTCCTGATGGCGTAATTATGTTTTCCGACATTGTAACTCCTCTTCCTGGCTTAGGCATCGAAATGACGATCGCAGAAGGAAAAGGGCCAGTTATTAACTCTCCTCTTCGTACTAAAGAGCAGATAGAAGCCCTCTACCCTCTAGAGCCAGAAGAATCTCTGCCTTTTATCCGTACTATCTTGGAAAGCTTGTGTTCGGAAGTTAAAGATCAAGCTGCTGTCTTAGGTTTTGTGGGCGCGCCCTGGACTTTGGCGGCTTATGCCGTAGAAGGTAAAGGCTCTAAAACCTACTCTAATATTAAAAAGATGGCGTTTTCTGAACCCGCAATGCTGCACCAATTATTGAGTAAGTTAGCTGATTCCCTAGCAACTTATGTCTGCTATCAAATTGACTGCGGTGCACAGGTCGTACAAATGTTTGATTCTTGGGCAGGACAACTCTGTCCCCAGGATTATGAAACCTTCGCCTTACCTTACCAGCAACAGGTATTCCGTAAGGTAAAAGAAACTCATCCTGATACTCCCCTAATTTTGTTGGTTAGTGGTAGTGCAGGTTTATTGGAGCGGATGCCCCCTTCTGGAGCCGATATTATCAGCGTAGACTGGACAGTTGATATGGCAGATGCCAGACGGAGATTAGGCAAAGATATGAAAGTACAAGGTAATATTGATCCTGGAGTTTTGTTTGGCTCCCATGAGGTAATCCGCGATCGCATTTTAGACACGATTCGTAAAGCGGGAAACCAAGGACATATCCTTAACTTGGGTCATGGCGTGCTGGTTGGCACTCCTGAAGACAATGTCCGTTATTTCTTTGAAACTGCAAAACAAGCGGATCAACTATTGACTATCGCTTAAATTAGCTACTAGGCGCGGTTTAGTAATCACGATGGGTAAAAGGTTTGGGGTTTTCTCCTGTATAAGTAGCCGCAATATGACCATTTCCCGTCACTTTATATTTATAAGTAACTAAACCTTCTAAACCAACGGGGCCACGAGGAGGCATTTGTTGGGTACTGATGCCGACTTCTGCACCAAAACCATAACGAAAACCATCGGCAAAGCGGGTCGAACAATTATGATATACTCCCGCAGCATCTACTCGATTTTGGAACTTATCAGCGATCGCACTATCTTCTGTAACGATAGCATCGGTATGTTTTGAGCCATACTGATTTATATGAGCGATCGCTGTATCTACTCCATCGACAATTTTAATTGCTAAGATCAAATCGCTATATTCAGTTTGCCAATCATGTTCTTTGGCTGGGGTAGCATCAATAATTTTTCTAGTGGCTTCATCTCCCCGAAGGCTTACTCCTTCTGATGTTAACGCCTCGGCAATTTGGGGTAAAAACTCGGGGGCAATATCTTGGTGGACTAATAAAGTTTCGATCGCATTACAGGCGGCAGGGTAGTGAGTTTTGGCATCAACAGTAATCTTAACTGCCTTATTTAAATCGGCTGCTTTGTCTAGATAAAGATGACAGATTCCATCAGCATGACCTAATACAGGAATACGAGTATTATCCTGCACGTAACGGACAAAGGAATTCGAGCCTCGGGGAATAATTAAGTCGACATACTGATCAAGCTCTAATAGCTGTTTAATTTCTTCTCTAGTGGTCAGGAGTTGTACTGCCCCAGGAGCAACTTCTGTAGATACTAATGCTTGATGAATTACTTTGGTTAATGCCTGGCAGGAATTAATTGCTTCTCTTCCTCCTTTAAGAATGACCCCATTACCAGACTTAATTGCCAAGCTAGTAATTTGAATCAAGGCTTCAGGACGTGCCTCAAAAATAATACCGAGTACCCCGAGAGGACAAGTAACCCGTTTGAGAATCAAATCTTCGTCTAATTCACGATGGATTTGGCTAACTCCCAGAGGATCTGCTAATTTAGCGACATCTCTAATTCCTGCGATCGCAGCTTGTAATTTAGACTCTCCTAATTTTAATCTAGAGTATAGTGCGGGAGCAATATTGTTTTCTGCTGCTGTTTTTAGATCTGCTTCGTTGGCAGCAATTATATCGGGCATAGCTAATTCTAAAGCCTGTGCCACAGTTTCTAAGGCATAATTTCTCGCTGCGGTGGATAATATCGCCAACTTTCCTGCTGCGATACGGGTTTGTTGGGCAATTTCGATTAAGGAAGGGGATGCTATCTCAGAAACGACCATTGATTACTTGATTTTCCCTATTTTTAAGGTTTCTCTAATTTTAACGGATTGACCTTAGGTCAAAATACAAATTTTGGCGGCGTTGCACAATTAAGCATGCTCTAAACCCACCGCCTCACTAATACTATCCAAGCCTTGCTCATCCAATTTAGCTAACAACCCAGATAACACCTGGTTAACCATCCAAGGGCCTTCATAAACCCATCCAGTGTACACTTGGAGTACACTCGCCCCTGCAATAATTTTCTCCCACGCATCATTGGCATTAAAAATACCACCGACCCCAATAATCGGTAATTTACCCTCTGTTTCCTGATGAATAAAGCGAATCACTTCTGTTGCTCGCTCTTTTACAGGTAAACCACTAATTCCGCCAGCTTCATCTTGAATACTCTTACCTGTTTCTTTGAGAATTTTGGTATTTAAACCATCACGACGAATAGTAGTGTTAGTAGCAATGACTCCAGAAAGATTATAACTAGTGGCTAAGTTAAGAATATCTTTAATATCTTGCCATTCGAGGTCGGGAGCAATTTTAATAAGAATAGGTTTATGCTGGGTGTTTGCTATTTGTAAGCCTGAGAGAATAGGTTCTAATTGTTCCCCTGCTTGGAGCGATCGCAATCCAGGGGTGTTTGGTGAGCTAACATTAATTACAAAGTAGTCTGCCACATCTTGTAAATATTTAAAACTGCCGACATAATCTGTTGCAGCCTCTTCTAGAGGGGCGATTTTAGATTTACAGAGATTGATACCAATGGGAATTTTACGGGGTTGTCTCTTCCAGGTTTGAGCTAATGTATCCGCCATGACTGCTGCACCCAAGTTATTTGCACCCATGCGATTAAGTGCAGCTTTATCTTGAGGGAGACGAAACATCCTGGGGCGAGGATTTCCTGATTGCGAGTGGAGAGTGACTGCGCCTAATTCGGCAAAACCAAAGCCAAAACTACTCCAGATTCCCGCTGCTGTACCATCTTTATCGAACCCCGCTGCCAAACCAAAAGGGTTATTAAAATCTAATCCCCACAAGGTTTGTTTTAAACGAGGATTGCTCACACGAAAAGACTTTTCTATTTGTTTAATCGCCAAGTTTCCCCAGACAGATTGACGATTCATCTCTAAATTATTTAGTGCCTTGAGCATTTGACGATGAGCCGTCTCGGGATCGTTTTTTACAGTAGAAAGAATTAAAGGATAAAAAGGCTTAGTGAAATTAAGCATTGTTTTCTATGATGGGCTATAGATCATTGTTAACTACCCACGCTAATTCTTCAACTATTTTTATGACTATCTGTAAACTTGATTAAATTGAGTATTTTTACTTCTTACTTAATTGCTCCTTTAACCTATCCAATTCTTCTCGGTCGCGTTTTAATTCTTGCTCTAATTCTTGTAGTTGTTCACGACGGGTTTCAATTTCTAAAGCACGGCGATTTAATTCCAGATTTTGGGCGGTAATTTCCTGTCGCCACTTTTCTACTTTACTCTGCTCTGTTTCGATAAACTGAGGATTTATAGCATTTTTAGTTAAATGCTGCTGTAATATGCTCAAAATCCATTCTTTAGTATCTTGAATACTAATTATCTGTTGATCTCGATCTGTTTCGACTAATACTAAGACACCTGCACAGAGAGAACTTTCTTTGATTAACAGTAAAGTCTCCGAGTTATCAACTGACCAAACATATTCCGATTCTTGGCGAGCAAGTACTTGTAGCTGCATCTCCCCTGAATTTGGGTTAATTTCAACTTGAGCTAGGTATAACATGGCTTAAATTAGGGATCACTTATTCGTTAAAATCACACCAAGTACTTTTACCAGACAGAATAATCTCTACCAGCATAACGATAGATATTCCATATTGCTGTAACTAATTACATCATTAATTCAACTGGATAGGTCAATAGTATTTTACTTTAGACGATTTAACCGCTCTCGTAATATTTCAGCTTGTTTTTGCGCTTCTGCCAAGTCGGCTTTCGCCCCGTGAATTACTGAATCAGGCGCTTTGTTAACAAAACCTGGATTATTCAAACGTCCTGTAAGAGATTTGATATCTTTTTCTATTTTGTCTAATTTTTTCTGTAATTTAGCTTGTAGTGCACCTACATCAACTAAACCTGTCAGGGGAATTAAGACTTGTACTGTCCCTGTTACCCCAGCAATTACCTGTCCTGGATCTTCTGTGAGAGTTGAGGTAAGGACAAGCTCTCCTACTTTAGCAATATCTTGAAGATAGCTCTCTCCCGATTTGAGAATATTAATTTCTTTTTGGCTTTCCGTTTGCAGAATTACTTTGATTTTTTCCCCTGGCTTAATTACCGATTCGGCACGTAAATTACGAATCGTACTGATGGTGTTAAACAGTAAATCAAAGCTAGTTTCCAATTCAGGATCGATTAAATCCGCTGCTACTTCAGGATAAGCTTGTATCGCCAGGGTTTGTTCCCCGTTTGCTTGAGTTAGAGTTTGCCAAATTTCCTCAGTGATATGAGGCATGAAGGGATGAAGTAGTTTAAGTATCCCTTCGAGGATATAACCCAAGGTTTGCTGTGCTACTAAGCGAGATTTAGAAGTCTCATCTTGCCACAAGCGGGTTTTAACTAGTTCAATATACCAGTCACAAAAATCATGCCAAATAAACTCATATAAGCCTTTTGCTGCTTCTCCCAAGCCATATTTTTCAATATTGCTGCGAGTTTGTTTAACGGTTTGATAGAAACGAGACAATAACCATTTATCGCATAATTCTAAAGAAGAAGTATCGGGCTTTCCTAATTCTTGTGGAGACTTCCCTTTGAGATTCATCATCACAAACCGCGACGCATTCCATAGTTTGTTAGCGAAGTTGCGAGAAGTTTCTACAGAAGACGATTCTTGTTTCTTGCGGTCATAATCAAAGCTGATATTTTGTCCCGCACCGACAACTTTGGTAATGAGGGTATAGCGCAGGGCATCCGCACCATATTTATCGATCATCAAGAGGGGATCGATCCCATTCCCCTTAGACTTGGACATCTTTTGTCCCTTCTCGTCCAATACCAAGCCATGGATATAAACATCATCAAAGGGCATCTTGTCGGTAAAGTGTCCCGCCATCATGGTCATGCGAGCGACCCAGAAGAAGATGATATCAAAACCTGTAACTAAAGTACTGTTAGGATAATATTTGGCTAAGTCAGCAGTTTCGTTAGGCCATCCCATAGTAGAAAACGGCCACAAACCAGAGGAAAACCAGGTATCTAAGACATCAGGATCTTGTTCTAATTTAATATTATTCCCATACTTTTCTTTAGCTTTAGTTGCTGCCTCAACTTCATCATGTGCGACAATAAAGGGAGTATGATCGGTTATTTCGTTGCCTGTTTCGGAAACCACATACCAAGCAGGAATTTGATGACCCCACCATAATTGACGGGAGATACACCAGTCTTTCAATTTAACTAACCAATCCCGATATACTTTTTTCCATCTGTCGGGGACATAGTTAGGAGAATTCTCATTATCCAAACAAGCTAAAGCTTTACTTGATAGCGGTTCAATTTTGACAAACCACTGGGTCGATAATAAAGGTTCTACTGGTACTTTACCGCGATCGCTGTAGGGAACGCTATGGCGATAATCCTCAATCTTAACTAAATTACCTAATTCTTCCAGTTTCTTAACTACATTCTTGCGGGCAACAAAGCGATCCTGTCCTTGAAATTCCGCGGCATTCTCATTGAGACTACCATCCTTATTCATGATATTAATCATGGGTAGATTATGGCGTTTACCCATCTCAAAGTCATTCGGATCATGAGCAGGAGTTACCTTAACACATCCTGTCCCAAAATCGCGATCGACAAATTCATCCCCAATAATCGGAATCTCCCGACCAACTATTGGTAGAGTTAAAGTCTTCCCAATAAAATCCTGATATCGTTGATCATGAGGATTAACTGCCACTCCAGTATCCCCTAACATTGTCTCAGGGCGAGTGGTTGCTACTTCTAAATGTCCACTACCATCGGTTAAAGGATAGCGGAAGTGCCAGAGATGCCCATCTATTTCTTGATTCTCCGCTTCTAAATCTGATACTGCTGAAAGGGACGCGGGACACCAATTAACTAAATAATTACCCCGATAAATCAAACCCTCATCGTAGAGTTTCACAAAGGCTGTCTTCACCGCCTGAGACAACCCCTCATCCATGGTAAACCTTTCCCTTGTCCAGTCTGCCGATACTCCCAGACTCTTTAACTGATTAATAATCGTCGTGCCAGATTCCTCTTTCCAAGCCCAAGCTTTCTTTAAATACTCTTCTCGACCCAAATCCCCACGGCTTTTACCTTCGGCCTTAATTTGCTTATCCACAATCGTACTCACGGCAATACTGGCGTGATCTGTACCAGGCAACCACAAAGTATTGCGTCCAATCATACGATGGTAGCGAATTAAAGTATCAATCAACGCACTCTCAAAAGCGTGCCCCATATGCAAACTCCCCGTAACATTCGGTGGAGGAATCACAATACAATAAGGCTCACCTGGATGATTAGGATCGGCTTTGAATATTTTCTGCTCCGCCCAGTATTGCTGCCATTTAGCTTCGGTTTGCTTGGGATCATATTGAGTCGAGAGATTGGTATCAGTTGCGGTCATGTGACTAGCAGTAGAGTTGGGTTAGAGAGCAATTATTTATGAATTAGTGTCGGGCGAAAACTCATGTGCGCTAAAGCATTTGCGAAGCTTATCCTTTAGGACTAACTTCGTGTTGCCTAGTGCCTTGAGATGAAGCCCCACCAGTGAACAAACATCGAGACAGCGATACCTTGTAATTCTACCAATTTTGTTCTAAAACAAATATTATCATGAAACAAGATTGACGATAAATGCTTAAAGTAGTCAAAGTACGAATCTATCCAACCGAACAGCAGAAGATATCATTAGCGCAAGCTTTTGGTACAACTCGCTGGGTATGGAATCATTTTTTAGCTTTGACCAATCAAACATACAAAGAAACGGGCAAGGGTATTGCTAAATACGACATGATTAAGCAATTGCCTAAGCTCAAAAAACAAGAAGAAACCGAGTGGTTAAAACAAACCTATTCTCAGTCTCTCCAATCTGTATGTCTCAATTTAAGCAGGGCATTTGTTAATTTCTTTGAGAAACGAGCTAAATATCCTAGATTTAAGTCTAGACATGGTAGACAATCTCTTATTTACCCTCAAAACGTCAAACTATATTCATTGCCGTCACTCTTGCTCGTAGTTTTTAGTATTTAGTATTTAGTATTAAACCCGCTACTAATAACTAATAACCAGAATTCTTGTCTTTTAAGACGAAGAGGATGTCAAAAGTCAGGATCACAAGTATAGTTAGCCTCTGACCAAATTTGATTGATTTCATCTGCTTGATGCTGGGCATTAAACCTTTCCCAGACAATCCCGTTGACATCTATATCCTGACTAAACTCTGTAGCAGAAGGATCTTCCCATCCTAAATGTCTAAGTTTACCAGGCTTACAAGAGGCATCTTGTCTGACAGATAAGTTTAATGTTTCCGTGCGCCATAGTGCATATTCTCCCTCAACAAACGAACAAGGTGGGATACCCAAACGAACAGTATAATCTTTGATTGTGGTATCGATTTTATCTGTTGAGATCGCTATATGTAATTTATTCATTAAATTTTTTCTAAGAGAATGGTTGAAATATTTATTCAATGATGATTGTGAGAGATAAAAGTTATTTTATGATTAAAAGAGTGCATTTCATAAGTAATTTGTAAACCAATAATATTCAGATCTTTAATTAGCTTTTCTAGAATTAACTTGTCTGTGATTAGCTGGATATATATTTTTTGGTTGTGGATCACAATTGGATAATGATGATTACCTAAAGTATGACCTAAACTTACTAATTTAGTCTGACAAAATTTACCCTCTAGGGAAGATAAATCCAACACCATTAATTTTTGTGCTTGAAGTTGAATTAATACTAGTTGACCCGAATTAGTTTTAAATAAATCCCCTGACTCTAAAGAGCGATCGCGACTTTTAATAATGCCTACGGCAACACCATCAATAGTGTGAGCATGAATTCTACCCTTATTGCGATCGCTTTCTTGCAGAAATACTTCGAGGTAGGTTTCTATCTTGACTAACTCTGCTAAATCGGAATTATCATTTATATTTCCCAGATATGTTTGAGCTATTTCAGTCATGACTAATTATTTGGCAATATAAGGGACAGATGATTGATTAGTTATGGCTCGGATACAGTTGAGAGCAGAGGTAAAATATTTTTTTAACTCGATAGTTTTTTGACTCAAGGCTCGAATTAGAATCCCATTATTGCTGGGCAAGATTGTCACAGCTACTTCTATATTTTTACCATCAACCGACTTTATATCTTCTAGTTTGGGGATTAACAATGTTAGATCTGTATCTGGTAATATAGCGATCGCATTTCCCATAATTGGTAATGAAGTGAATAACTTGTTATGTTTAAATTTATTTCCTTTCCCCAGCAACTTGATGGCATCAGTAAATAATATTTGTGCTTCTAAATCGGTAACTTGTAAGCGATTACAATAATAATTAAAATCATAATATTCGTTCTTCGCTAATCTGCCAGGTAAAATAATTTCACTTAAGAACAATTTTGCCGTTGGATGAAGTTTAATAATTGTCTTTTGTTCTAATACCGAGTCTGTATAAAGTATAATTGGTTCGGGGACTAATTCTAAACTAGCATTAGCATCAAGCAAAATTTGATAATTGACTTTTGCAATTTTTCCTATTTCTGGCATTGGATGCACCTTAGTTGCTGACTGATCTGTGAGGTACAAACTAGTATTTGGTGCGAGTTTTAGGGACAGATTAAGCTCATCTCCCGCAAGTAAACCAGGGGAAGTATTAATTAAATAAACATAGCCCCGATTAGAGTCGGCTCCTTCTAAACGAAACAGGGAAGATAAACGAAGAGGAAAAGTAGTGTATTGATGCTGGCAAATTGTTTGATTAGATTGACTTTGATATAACTTTAACTCTAGATTATTTTTATATTTAATATTTGCCATATTTTGTACACTTTAAAAGCATTTGTATAATTACTTGATTTAGGACATTCCATCTTGAGTAAAAGAGTTTTCCTATACTCTTTATTGATACTAAGTCTACTAGTAATTTAGCGGTATCACCCAATAAGTACTTAGGCAAAATTAATTGTATATTTTAGGTTTTGGGGAGTTAGGGGATTAGGGAATTAGGGAGAAGAAGATAGATAATTTCAAATTTACACAAACAATTTTGCACACCTACTTAAACATCGCTTCTAAAAATTGAAACTTAATTGGAACTTATTTGTTGGCATTTTTGAGTGGAAATCACAGGCATCAACAAAAACCGTATCTATAATTTGGAATACTAATCCAATATAAATGTTTAATAATGCAACAAGATCCTGGAACAACTTTATCCACAGCTCTCGATTTAGGTAATCTCAGTTTAGTGTTAAATATATCTGAGTCTAACTTTGTAGGTAGCACTGATTCTATCGATATTTATAAATTTACTCTTAATAATACTAGTAATTTTGGTTTAAATTTGACTGGTGAAACTGAAGATATTAATCTTGAGTTATTGTATGATCGCAATAATAATAATCAGCTCAATGATAACGATCTACTATACACAACATCATCAACTCGTTTCAGCCGCAATCCAGAAATTAATACCGATTTAGGTGCGGGAAATTACTACGTTCGAGTCAGTCAAAGAGATAGTGATGATAATACATCCTACAATCTTGAACTCTCGGCTAATCCAGCGCAACTTACTATTCCCGACGAGCAAGATCCTCAAAGTAACTTTTCTAATGCTACCAATCTAGGTATCTTAGAAGACAATCAAACCATAGTTCAATTTGTCGGCGATACCGATCTTGATGATGTTTATCAATTTAGTCTTGAGCATACAAGTATTTTTGGTTTAAGTTTAGAAAATGAAACTCAAGACATTGACTTAGAAATCTATTATGATCGCAACAACAATAATCAATTAGATGATTCAGATTTACTGTACACAACATCATCAACTCGTTTTAACCGCAATCCAGAAATTAGTACCGATTTAGGTGCGGGAAATTACTATGTTCGAGTCAGTCAAGATCAACCTTCTAGTACTCGTAGTAATAATACAACTTATAGTCTAGAATTATCAGCTAATCCCGCTCAACTTACTATTCCCGACGAGCAAGATCCAGGTAGTAATTTAGTCAATGCTCATAGTTTTGGTTACTTTAATTTAGATAGTGCCCAAGAGTCTCTAAATTTCAGTCAATTTGTTGGTGACACAGATGCTGTAGATGTTTATAAATTTTCCCTTGATAATACCAGTAATTTCGGTCTCAATTTAACTGATGAAACTCAAGATTTAACCGTGGAAATACTTCTTGATCTCAATAATAACGGCATTTTAGAAGACTCTGAAGTTATCGAAAGTGAATCTTCAAGCCGTTTTAGCCGCAATCCTTCTCTCGATTTAAGCTTAGATCGTGGTAGTTATTATCTAAGAGTTAGCCAAGGCAGAGTCTCTAATACTAAAAGTAATAATACAACTTATAATCTAGAACTAACATCAGTTGGAGAACAAATTACCCCTGAACGCCAAGCAATTCTCGCTAACAGTAATCAAGAGCAAATCAATCGTTTTTTTGAGACTCAAAGAGGGTTTCATCTTTATACTTTGGATGAAAATGAAATCAATGTTGTCCGAGAATTAAGTCGAACTGGAGAACTTAGCTATAGCTATGAAGCGGAACAATTTACGGTTTTAAATCAACCAGAAGATCCTTTAACTGGCAACAGAATCGATCAAGTTAGACCAGTCTATCGATTTTTTAATACTGATACTGGTTCTCATCTATACACAATGGACGAAAGTGAAAGAGATTTTATCGAAACTAATCTTGATAATTATAATGCAGAAGGAATAAAATATTATGCTTTTGAAACTGCGCCAGAAAACATAGATACAGTTCCTCTATATCGAGCATTTAGATTAGGGGCTCATCTGTTTAGCATTAACCAGGGAGAAATAGATAATGCCACTGCTAATTTAGACTATGAATCTGAGGGAGTTGCTTTTCATGTTTTTGCTTTAGGTGATTGATTTCTCGGAAAAAATATAAGTAAGTGGGTGTAATTAAATATAAGATGATTTATTTTGGGACTAGGGACT
>CALLPS010000068.1 GCA_938015355.1 uncultured Pleurocapsa sp. | reverse complement strand
GCCTCGAACATTTCAGCGGGACGTGTTCCTCAAGCTGTTGACCGACGAACTTCGTTCGTCCGACGTTGCTTTGCAACGGCGAAGCTCGCGCCTAGCTTGAGTGCTTGCACCGCCCGCATTGATTTGTGCAAGAGGTCTACTTTAAGCAGAAGAAAAGCTAGCTCTTCGGAAAACCCGAAGAGTTGAATAGGTTCGCTAAATTTATTGATAATTTGCAATCCGAGCAAAGCTGGAGGCAGATAAACTAGCACCACCAACCAAAGCTCCGTCAATTTCTGACTGTGCCATAATTTCATCAACGTTACTTGGCTTGACTGATCCACCATATTGGATCGATACATCCTGATGATCCAACTGTTGACGAATAATCCCGATCACACGATTTGCTTCTTGAGCAGCACAGGTATCTCCCGTGCCAATCGCCCAAATTGGTTCGTAAGCAATTACCAAATTGTTTTGATTTATGCCGACTAGACCTTCTTGTAGTTGATTAATAATAATATTTTCTGTTTCCCCTGCATCTCTCTGTTCCTTTGTTTCCCCGACGCAAAGAATCGGTCTTAATCCGTATTTTTGAGCAGCTTTTAATCTTAAGTTAACCGTTTTGTTGGTTTCTCCAAAGTATTGTCGTCTTTCACTGTGACCGATAATTACATAGTCTACGCCAATTTCTGTGAGCATTCCCCCCGAAATTTCCCCAGTGTAAGCTCCTTCTGATTCCCAGTGGATGTTTTGAGCTCCTAACATGATCTTGCTGCCATGGAGATTTTTGGACATGGCGGTGAGAGAAGTAAACGGAGTACACAGAACAACCGCTCGCCCTTCATCGATTTCTTCAATCTCAGATTTGAACTCTTGCACAAAAGCCAAGGACTCTGCCTGATTTTTATGCATTTTCCAATTACCAGCAATAATTATTTTTCGCACAATCTAAAAAATATCTTAAAATTCTCTGCAAATCTCAGTTTAAGGCTTCGTGGGGGGTTAAGGCTAGATTATTCAAAGTGTCACCGAGACAATGACTGTTTATCGTTCAATACACAAAGTTAAAAAATCTATTTTTATAACAAAAATTAACTTTTCTTATAAAAATACGCTAAATTTTAATATAAGGTCACAAAAATCATTGAATCTTAATATCGATAGGCTACTTGGGTTCGTCGATGTGATGATGTGACCTCGCTATTATTACCTTTCACATTTTGTACATATCAAATAATTTCCTCTAGTGGGAAAGACTTTTAATACTATGACAACCAACTCTTTGATCACTAAAATTTTTCGTCCGAACATGACAACTAATTTCTGGCAACAAACCTCTTGGGCTATATTTAGGGCGGTCGTCGGCATAATGATGATCCATAATGGAATTGACAAGCTAGCCAACATTGAGAGTTTCGCAGAGGCTTATGTCGCTTACATTGGTCTACCTTTTCCGATCTTTTTTAGCTATGTTGCTGCTTTTACAGAGCTAATTGGCGCACCTCTTTTGATTCTGGGGCTTTTTACTAGACTTGCCTCCTTCGGATTATTGGCAACTATGTGTGTCGCTATGTATCACCATATTTTAGTAGCTGGTCTAAGTATTCCTTATCTGGAACTGTCCGCTATTTATGCAGCGTGTTTCCTTTTCTTCACGATCAATGGTGCTGGCTTATTTTCTAGTGACGCTTTAATTACTAATATTTTAGACAAATCTGCTTTGTCTCTTCAGGCAAAAAGAATCATGCTTTTGGAAAAAAGCTATAACGCTACTGAAAGCAGCAAAGTTACTAAATAAATGGCTTCGCTCTAGCTATTAATTTGATTAAATATAGTTTTTGATAGTTTTTGAGCCATATCTGAATCCTAGGTAGGGCATAGATCAAGCGATCGCCATAATCTCTTTCGGCGATCGCTTTTCGTTTAAAATCCCAGAAAATCAAATTTTTTACTCCTGACTTTAATATATATCCCTAGACTTCTGAGAATAATCAGTTTAGAGCCTGGGGATATTTGCTAAAATTATGGTTTGTGGTTAAAACTGCATCTATTAAATATTTAGCTAAGAGGCATCGCCATCAATGCAAAGAAAAAGTTCTTTTAATTCTTCTCACATCATGTATCGTTCAGAAGAACTAGTGAGCGCAGCTTCTAATCGCTATCGTATTACCGTTCAAGTGGCAAATCGTGCTAAACGTCGTCGCTATGAAGAACTAGAAAATTTTGACGATCCGACGATGAAACCTGTAATTCGCGCCATCATTGAAATGTCTGATGAATTGACTCAACCAGAAATTATTGGTGACTAGTGATTAACAATTCAATCAAGCATTAAAGTCAAGAATTGGAAAGATTAATCAAGAATGGGGATGGGTGGCGAGTGGGCTGGCATCCTCACAGTGAAAAATATCCAGGTTTAGTCGGGACAAATGACTGGGCAATTGAACTAACGGAAGCTGAACTCAAAGATTTTTGTCGTTTGTTAGATCAGTTAGTATCAACCATGAGTCAGATGGAAACTGAATTGATGGAGGAAGAGAAGATTAGTTGTGAAGCTGAAACCGCTTTATTGTGGATGGAAGTAGAAGGCTTTCCCCAAGATTATACCTTGCGTCTTATTTTAAATTGCGATCGCCGTTGTGAAGGAAATTGGCAAGGGGGAGTTGCTCCTGAATTAATTATTGCCTTCAATTCTTTAGGTTTTGCTTATAAGTAAACGTAAAGTTGCTGACGCACTCAAAACTAGCGACGTTAAAATGAAGAAGTGAAACATTAGCGATTATCATCACTTGATGCTAAATTGCACGATGTCGGCATTAATTTAACTATAGGAATCATTATGGTTAGCCAAATTTCCAATTCAGAAGTAGATACAGCACAGGATGTTGAAGAGTTGATTGCAGATAATTCTACTCACCAAGAAGTTATCGAAACCGTAATTTCTAGTCTCGATCAAGATAATACCGCTATGGTAAGCCATACTGATGAAAGCTACTTATGGAAGTTTTCCTATGGCAGCGTGGAAGTCTTTGTTCAGCTTACAGGAGAAACTGACGACGATCTCTTGACGGTTTGGGCTAGCGTATTGCAATTACCTGCCACAGATGAGTCGGGGTTGATGCGTCGTTTATTAGAAATGAATTGGTCAGGTACTTTTGAAACCTGCTTTAGTATTAAAGACAATCGGGTCATGGTTTCTTCTCAGCGCACCGTTGCAGATATGTACCCAGGGGAAATTTCTCGCTTAGTTACTTTAGTCGCCAATATTGCTGATGACAATGATGAAGCTTTGAAAGAGGAGTTTGGCGGGTTGTAGTTTGTTCTCCCAGTTATTTACCATAAAGTAAAAACGAGGAAGCTAAATTAATTCACACTAAATATTGACGATTAATGGCGATGAAATCTACCTGGCGTTACATACCTCCCATTGAAACATCAGGTGAAATGCAGATGGCGATTGATCGCTATTTATTAGAGCAACATCGTCAAGGCACATATCCTTCCACACCAGATGCTGGCAATACTTCTGATCATGGAAGAGAAAGCTATAATGGAGTGCTGCGCTTCTACACTTGGCAACCTGCTGCCATCTCTTTGGGCTATCACCAGAGAGAATATCCGAACTCCTGGCAAGATTTAACCTGGCAAGGACAACCATTGGATATTATCCGTCGTCCTACGGGGGGAAGGGCGGTCTTACATCAGGGAGATTTAACCTATGCCGTAGTGACATCTATTCCTCCAGGGAAACGATTAGAAGTATATAAACAAATATGTCAATTTCTAATTACAGGATGGCGATCGCTAGGTGTAAAGTTAGACTATGGTCAGGCTACTAAGGAATATATTCAGCATCAGAATTGCTTTGCCACCGCGACAGGTTCAGATTTAGTCACGGAGACGGGAAATAAAGTCATCGGTAGTGCCCAACTTCGTCGGGGGAAGACTGTACTACAGCACGGTTCAATGATTTTGCAGACGGATCAGAAACTCTACCAGCAAGTATTTGCAACTGAGCTAGAACAGAATTTATTAGAGAACAATAGTTCACAAAAAGATTGGTCAATCAGACATCAAGATAGCGATCCCACTGGTAAAATAATTAAAAGCTTGAGTCAAGCTGCGATCGCAATTTTTAAGATTGATTTAGTAGAACAACCTTTGTCTACCAAGGAATGGCAAGATATTGCCAACATGGAAGTTAAATAAGCTGGGGAGATCCTGGCATTTTCTTCCATCAATGATTTCTCTGGTTGAGATACTAAGATTATTAAAGTTAATTAAACCTATTCAGATATTATGAGCATAGTTAGTCAAGTCATTCTCAAAGCAGATGACGAACTGCGTTACCCTAGTAGCGGTGAACTAGAAGGTATCAAAAGCTTTTTGACCACTGGCGAGAGACGAGTCCGCATTGCCGAAACCCTAGCTGAGAACGAAAAGAAAATTGTGGATCAAGCGGGGAAAGCATTATTTAGGATGCATCCTGAGTATCGTTCTAGTGGTGGTAATGCCTCGGGACAAAAACAGTACAATCAATGTCTAAGAGACTTTGGTTGGTATTTACGTCTGGTTACCTATGGTGTCATGGCGGGAGATAAAGGTCCCATGGAGCAATCTGGGTTGATTGGGGTGAAAGAAATGTACAATTCTCTTGAAGTTCCTGTACCAGGTATGGTTGATGCAATTCGCTGTTTGAAAAGTGCCGCAGTAGATCTTCTGGGCAAAGATGATGCCAAAGAAGCGAGCCTTTACTTTGACTATATTATTCAAAGTATGTCTTAGTTGCAGCTAGTTTAATAGTCGATTAGGCTTTAACTTTAAAATCTAATCGACTAAAAATTAACTAATGTTACGCACTATGGTAAAGCTAAATAAAACTTCTCGGCTTTCCCAAATATTTTCTCTGCTACTAATGCTATTAACCTATGGAGCAGAAGGGTGGATGTATGGCTCTTGGATATATTATTTTTTAGACCATGAAACTATTTTAAATTATTTTACAGAGCCAACTCGTTATGCCATACTTTATGGCGCGGCAGTTATAGGGATTGTCTTTCTCGTATATAGTTTCACTTCCCCTGTCTCTCTGATGACGGTTGTTCTCAACAACTGGCTTAAATCTGATTCCAGGGCTTTTTTCTCAATCTTTATTGGTGCATTTGCCTTTGCCATTCTGGTACAGCGAGTAGATTATTTTGCCCGACTTTTAATACTAGTTGCGGCAGTTTTTTTGGTCAAGTTAGACTTACAGTTATTAGGATGTAGTCGCTGGCTCTGTTCTCTGATTTTATCTATTCTCTGTTGGTTCGGATTTACAGGGGGTATACTAGCTTTCTATGGATGGAGCTTTTAAGAAATGAGGGAACAAAATTAATGAGTAAGAAGAAAAAGAAGAAAGAAAAAAAAAGTAGAACTTTATCTCGGATAGTAACCTTAGTTTTAGGTTTAGGGTTTGCTGGTTCAACACTGGCGATCGCATTAAGCAGTGTTTTCAGTCAAAATAGTTATAATGCCACAAATAGTGCCGCAGATTCTGGCAATTCTGAGTCTGCTCCGTCAGTAGAAGAACAAATTCAGCTCCAGGCTAGTGGTTACGAAAAGGTATTAGACAGGGAACCAAATAATATTACGGCTCTTGAAGGATTAACTCAAATTTACCTACAAACAGGTCAACCCGAAAAAGCCATTCCTACTCTGGAAAAGCTAGTTGAATATTATCCAGAACAACCAGAATATGCAGGAATCTTACAAGTCATTAAACAGCAAGAAGCCAGTAAATCAGACACACCATAAAGGATAAAGGATAAATTTACACTCTCAAGCTGAATGTCCTAAGCTAAATCCGTAATACTATAAAGTTAGTCTGAGGGATATTTACATAAAAAAACTGAAGCTTCATCACGAGGAAAAATTACTTCAGATCTAATACTATTGGTTTTTAATTTTGATTAATTAGAGGTTGGTTGAATCAACTTGATTATAAACCCGAACTGAGGCTAATTCGGATTAATTTGAGGAGCCATAACAGCTTCAGAGTCAGAGATTACTCCGCCGTAAGACGACGGAGCCTGCTCTGACCGTTGATCAATAAATTGAGCTGTTTTAATCGGAGTTATCATTTCTACCGCCGCTTTTTTAGGTTTCTTTTTCCCCACAGGAGGAATTTCTAAAAGATCCCGAGTGCCTGTAATACCTTGACCAATAAATAAGAGTAATGCCAAGCAATTAAGAATTATATGTATATTACGCATCGTCAGACTGCGATAGATATCATCCAAAATGGCAATGGAAAAAATCATCAGCACCGAGACTGCTATTCCATAATAGTGGTGAGACCAATACCATTCTTTAGCCAATCGCCAGACACCGTCTTGTTCTCCGAGAATAATTAATCCCATCCCTGTCATGGTGGCAAAAATACCCCGCCATAGTTTGGGTTTCGCCTGTAACAATAAAATTAAAGACGCTACAGTAGCTACAAATAATAAGATAATTAAGATTGCCTGGGGATTATTTTTGACCCATAGCCCTTTTTTAATAAAGCTTTTATAAACAATAGAGTATGCGATCGCAATTAGAGAGACAATCACAACGCTAGCCGCTAGCCAACGACCAACCTGAACATGTTCTCTTCCCACCACAGGAGGAATTTTGCTTTTGCCCTTTTTGCTTTCTAGACGACGTTGACGGGTTTGCCAAGCAAAGTTAGTTACGATACCTACCATCGGGAAGACGAAAAGCACCACTAATGCAGGATGAATTAGAGACACTAAATCTTGACTGCCTAGATAGGTAAAAGCTAGATGCTTTTGGTGGTCAATTAAAGTCCATGTATATAGATTCATGGTATTTACGAATAAATGTTTTTGATTAGTTTAGAAATTTTCAATCTCTTCTCAGCAAGTTAAAACAAAATGATTAAAATAGACTGAATTTCTTCTGATTGTAAAATGTGCTACCAGCCTCATGACCAAATCTTTGACACTTCTTTTGATTTAGATAATGTATTGGTAATTATTCCTGTACGCAATGAAGAAGTAACCATTGGGGCTGTACTGAATGATTTACAAGGTTTTGGTCTAACTAAAATTCGGGTGATAGATAATGGTAGTAACGATCGCAGTGCCACTATTGCTGAAGAAAATGGTGCAGAAGTACTATTAGAATCTAAACCAGGTTATGGACAGGCTTGTTGGCGAGGGTTACAAGATATTCCTGGAGAAATTGAGTGGATTTTGTTTTGTGATGGAGATGGCAGTGATGACCTAAGCTGTTTAGCCAGTTTTTTCTCTTTAAGGAATCAATATGACCTAATTTTAGGAGACCGCCGCGGCACTCCTCAAGGTAAAGCAGTGATGACTCCTGTGCAGCATTTCGGCAATGGTTTGGCAAGTTGGCTCATTAATCTGGGCTGGGGCTATAAATATCATGATTTGGGACCATTACGTTTGATTCGTAAATCATCATTGTCACAAATTGCCATGAAAGATCGGGGTTTTGGTTGGACAGTAGAAATGCAGGTGAGGGCAATTGAAGAAGGCTTGAAAATTGCCGAGTTTCCTGTTAACTATCGCCCACGACAGGGAGGAAAATCGAAGATCTCTGGCACTATCTCAGGTAGTATCCAAGCAGGAACAATTATTTTAGGTACCTTAGGGAAACTGTATTTATCTCGAAGTGAAGGGGAAAGGGGAAAGCAAGGAAATTTCAACGTAATATTTCTGTGGCTAGGTGGACTCTGTTTATTGATTGGTGCAGTAATGATCGCACCTTACGGAGATTTTCGTACCTCAGAAACAGTTATTAAATTTGGCTATGGTATTTCAGTAATGTGTCTGGGATTTATCTTTTCTTGGGGGATTAAATCTCTTAACTTCTGGTGGTTTTGGCTAGTTGCGATCGCCACAAGATTAATTATCTTACCAATGTATCCAGGAGACGATATTTGGCGATATATCTGGGAAGGTTATATTCAAAATCAAGGTTTTAGTCCCTATGATTTTGCACCCAATGCTATCGAATTAATTCCCTATCGTACAGAATGGTGGTCACAGATTGTCCATCCCACCGTAACCGCGATTTATCCTCCCATTACCCAATTAGGATTTCGGGGATTAGCTTTCATCGCCCCTAGTGCTATTTTATTTAAAAGCAGTTTTGCGATCGCCGATTTATTAACCTGTTGGCTGCTAACGAAAAAGTTTAGTTATGGGCAAACTATTATTTATGCTTGGAATCCTTTGGTAATTTATTGCTTTGCAGGAGGGGGGCATTATGATAGTTGGTTTATTCTACCTCTAGTTGCGGCTTGGCTCTGGTGGGACAAGGGGGAGATGGGGGAGATAGGGGAGATAGGGAGACAGGGAGATCTCGAATGGGATTATAAAAAACTAAATACTGTTAAAGATACTAGCGGCAAAATATTTATCAGTGCCTTGTTAGTCGGCATTAGTATTGCAGTTAAATGGGTTTCTTTACCGATTTTGGGATTTGTGAGTTGGACAACTTGGCGCAAGATCAACTTAAAAACAGCGGTCATTATTGCTATCTGTGGGATTGTCCCGATCAGCTTGACCGCACTATCTTTTTGTAACGCTGATAGTTGTTCTTTAATTCCCACAAGCTCTACTTTTGTCAGCCATGGACGAAGTGCGGAATTTTTACCCCATTTATTGGCTAAGGTTTGGCGTGATTCAATCAAGACTAACAGTATCTTTGCTCTACCTTTAGGACTTAGTACGCTAGTATTGTTGATCAGAGTGCGCAATTTTCAACAGTTTATCTTAGGCTTTTTTGCTTCACTGTTCATCATTTCTCCCATCATTCATGCTTGGTATATTACTTGGATTATTCCTTTTGCCGTTGGTACAAAAAACTGGGGTATTCGTTTAGTAAGTATTTCAGCTTTTGTTTATTTTGTCTTACCCTATCGATTGGCTTTAGGCGATCGCAACTGGAATTTAACCGATACTGAAACTTGGTTGCTATGGCTGCCTTTTATAGTCGGTTACGCTTGGAGTATGTGGTGCTCAGATTTGCTAGTACAGAAAATGCGATCGCAATCTAAATTCAACCGAGATTAAAATTGTTAAAAACTTTAGATCAGTAATTTAGCAAATTATAGACAAGGCAATATCGATCGCATCTGCTTTAATAAAAAAATATCGAGCTTTTAATTAACTAGAAGATTATCATGGTCAATACTATAAATAATTCTAATTCCACCCTAGCAGCGATCAAAGTGGCGTTACCCATTGACCCACAGCCTTATCGGATGAGCGATCGCTCGACAGGCTTAATTATTGTCGATGTCGTTAATGGATTTTGTACCGTTGGTTGTGGTTCTTTAGCACCAATTGAACCCAACGAACAAATAGAAACCATGGTGAGGGAAAGTAATCGTTTAGCTCAAGAATTTACAGCAAAAGAGCGGCTTATTCTAGCATTTTTAGATACTCACCAGCCTGGAAAACCAGAACCCCCCTATCCCGCCCATTGCGAAGAGGGGACAGGGGAAGAAAAGTTAGTGACCCAACTAGAATGGCTGGAAAATGATCCTCATACCACTTTAATTAAGAAAGATTGTATCAATGGTTTTATTGGTGCGATCGCTCTAGATACGGGAAGTAATACCTTAGTGGAATGGGTCAACCATAATAAACTACAGGCTTTAGTCGTAGTTGGCATCTGTACTGATATTTGCGTGATGGATTTTGTGTTGACGATGATTTCGGCAAGAAATCACGATCTGACTCCTACTCTCAAAGATATCGTTGTTTATAGTAAAGGTTGCGCTACCTACAACATGACTTCAGAAATGGTGGCTCAATTAGGTCTACCTCAGACAGCGATTCATCCCCAAGACATAACTCATCACGTAGGACTATATACGATGGCAAAAAGAGGGGCGTTGATTGCTTCGGAGATTTTGCTATCAGAAAAATGATAATTCTGGTTTCAACTGAGATCTTGCACCTAACCTATAAGCGACTTATGTTATCAGGGAAAAGGGAAAAACTTAAGGGAAAAAGGATTTTATTTAAATAAAGTAATTTGTTGGAAATATATATTTTACTGACAGTAATATAAGCGCCAGGATTAATGGTGCTATCTAACCTTAAGTTTGAAGAACTAATTCAAATATTTGGCAGCTTTAGATATCCTATTTATACCAGAAATCTATTGTCACCAATCACAATTGAAAATCAATTTTCATCAAGTGAGTTTCAGAAAAATTGAGTGGATTTACTGTCGCAAACTAAGTCTATTTTGCTTAAGATTTTAGATATAATTTTAATTTTAGATTTATTAGCATATCTATTATAATAACTAATTAATTATATATTATGAGTATACGAGGTTCTCTAAAAACCTTTTCATTACCAGAATTATTTCAGATTATTGGGTCTGGTCGAAAGTCAGGAAGGCTAAAACTTAGTCCTAGTATTAAATTTGATGTTAGTCCTAGTATTAAATTTGATGATTTACAAATTAATGCCACATTTGAACTTTGGTTTAAACGTGGTTATTTTGTCGCTATCACCAATTCATATCAATATCAGGCTTTGATTGAAAATATCCAGGAAAATGCTTGGATTGATTCACGGGTTTTGGTTAAAAATAAATATTTATGCACAGCCGATCAACCATTTGGTGAATATCTGCAAGAGAAAAACTTAATCAATGAGGTGCAACTTGAATCGTTGTTTAATCAACAAATAGATCAAGTTTATAAATTGTTTCATATTAAAGATGGTTCATTCAAATTTGAAGAAGTGAATCAGAAAAATAAGATTGCCAGCGACGGAGAAACATTTCCCACGAAAGAAATGACTGGCAAACAAAGAAAGGTAATGGAACTATCTTTGATAGCAATGCGAGATTTTTCAGATTGGTCTCGTTTTGCTGACGACATTCCTCAGGCTGATATGGGATTACGAAAATTAGCCAAAAGTTGCAAGATAAAACTTACCTCTCTAGAACAACATATCTGGAGTTCAGCTAATGGTTCAATTTCTCTCAAGAAACTAGCCAAACAAAAAAAAGTTGATTTAAAAACCTTACAATACACCGCCTTATCAATGATTTTTTCTGGATTAGTTGAAGAATTGCCAGTAGTTAAATCTGCGGATAAATTTATTTCAAATTCCCCAGAAAAGCTACGTCCTAATCTTGTAGGAATTAGAAATACAGCTGTTAAGTCAAAAGCTAAAATAAAGGTGAGTAACTCTTTAATTAATAATTTAGTAAGCTTTTTAAAGGATAATTTTTAATGGAAATATTTAAAATTGCGATTACGGGAAACGTTGGTGCAGGCAAAACAACTTTAATTCGTACTATTAGTGAAATTGAAGTTGTTAATACTGACCGCCGTGCTACTGATCAGACTACAGATTTAAAAGCCAACACGACAGTTGCCTTTGATTTTGGTCGTATAACCTTAAACTCTGAGCAACTTCTTTATCTATATGGTACCCCAGGGCAGTCTCGTTTTGACTTTATGTGGGATATTGTGATTAATCAATCCCAGGCTTATGTTTTGCTAGTTGCAGCACACCGTCCCCAGGATTTTCGAGGAGCACGACGGATTCTAAATTTTGTGAATCAAAAGGGAGAAATTCCCATGATTATCGGTATCACTCATACCGATTGCGAAGGAGCTTGGGAAACAGAAGATATTCTTGTAGCCTTGGGTTTTGTCGATGAAGAATCGAGTCCTCCTGTAACGCAAGTCAACCCAGAAGATCCTAGTTCGGTCGCCCAATGCTTAGTAGTTTTATTAGAACAATTATTATCAGTAACTGCTATTTAGCTGCTTAGCTATCCAGGAGAGCTTTAATAAAGTTAACATGATATTTTCAGAAAATAACCTTCGTTGTACTTCGATCAAAAATACTATTTAGTTTAATATTTTTTATTTATATTTTTGAGATCTATTCAGTGCCATAATTCACAAAATTTTCTTATTACTTTTGTAAGTTATTCAGCATAAATGGGAACTATAAAATTAAGCTATTCAACGATAAGAAGGTAGTTTCATCGAGAGTAATCAGAAGAATATCCATGATTAAATGTCTTATTCTGACAATTTTCTGGAAAATTTTTGATTTGCTTGGTGAGTAATTACCAGTAATTAATATTGTAATACTTATAAAGAGGAAATATCGATGGCCCAAGCATCAATGCTGACTGACGTGGTACAAAAATTTGTTTCCAATACTCCTAATATTCAGGGAGCAGCTCTGGTAACCCCCGATGGATTATCTTTAGTTTCAGTTCTGCCCAATGATATGGACGAAGAAAGAACAGCTGCTATGTCCGCAGCAATGCTTTCCTTAGGAGAAAGAATTGGACAAGAGTTATCTCGGGGAATCGTAGATCGAATCGTCGTTGAAGGGGAAAAAGGTTACGGCGTAATGGTTTCCTGTGGTGAGGAGGCAGTTTTATTAGTATTAGCAACCAAAGAATCGAAACAAGGATTATTATTCCTAGAAATCAAGCGAATTGCAAAGGATCTAATTACTCTATTGGGTTAAAGGTATCTTTCTAGAAACTTGGTAATTTAACATTTACATTAATTTTGCAATCTTAACGGAGAATTCCATGAAAAGAGAAAAATTGGGCGGCTTTATAAGTATTGTCTGCTTTAAAGGGGTAATTACGGGTATGGAGGATGCTTTGGGCGAAAAAGCTACAGCGATCGCTCTGGTATCGGCAGGGCGCACCAGAGGAAAAAACCTCGTGACAGAATTGGGATTAGCCGGTGCCAATCCTTCTCTCGAAGATCTAGCTAGTAAGCTAGACCATGCCTTGGGGGAAAATGGAACTCGCCTCTGTAAAGTAGATAAAATTGAAAGGGAAGGCGATAATATCAAAGTCTATACTCACGAAACAGTGTGTTCTGCGGGAGAACCTCAGGGTAGCCCTCGCAAATGCACCTATAGTATGGGTGCGGTCTGTGGTGCCATCGAAACTATCCAAGGCAAACGCTATCGCCCAAAACACATTGAATCTGTTCTTCGTGGGGGTAGTCATGATGTCTTTGAAATGACTATTATTGGTTAATTTGATTTTCTATAGATCTAGATAAATTTAAAATCGAAACTTTATCTGCGCGTGATACTGCCATATTTATCGGTCAGCTTAGATCGCGCTTGTTTAGTTTCTGATGACGTTATTTCTTTAACATATCTCTTCATCTCTCTTCATCAATTTATTTAAAATCTCTATTTTACTGACAGTGATATAAGCGATTTTTATAGCCACTATTGGATAATTTCAAACTACTATCTTTAAGACAATTAAGCTGACTTAAATCCTCCGAATCTACTTTTAAATTAATGCCCCATAAATCAAATGGTTTGTCATGGGATGCCACAATTTCACTAAGGTTAACCCCGCTAGTATCTGCCAAATTTGCTGGAGTTTGTTGAACTAACAGGAAGTGGGGCATGTTTACTTTAGGGGAAAAAGATTTAGTCTGAGAATTCACCCGCTTAAAAGACAATGCTAAAGCAATTAATTCTCGCAGTTGGGAAGAAGTTTCGTAAGTTGTGGCAACTATAGTGGGGACTGTTAATGTAGCTTGAATATGTTTCGCTAATCTATCGGAGCGTCGAGATTTTTGAAACCCATAATTATTAATAACTGTTAGAGAACCAATTAATCCCATTAAAAGCATTACTATTGCCACTTTTTTTCCCTCTGCATAAAACCAATGGTATTTAGTCTTAGTGAATGCTGTTGCTTGAGGAGTCTGCCAAAGATTAGCCAGCGCCACTGCAACCAAAACTAGAACGATAGGGAAATAAACAAAATGATAACGAGCTGCTAAAGAAACATCTTTCCCCAATCCGTAGATAACCATTAAGAAGATGATCATTGCCCCTAGAAAATAACCGAGTAAAACCTTTAGTGGCAAGTGAAGTTTTTGCTCCAACTCACGCTCCAACTCACTATGTAGGGATAATTGAATGCCCCGAATTAAAGCTGGTATCAGCCAGAGCAAAAGTAGCAAAACTACTAAAGCAGAGATGACCACTATTAGGGAAGATGTCCCCTCAATCGGCAGTAGCATCACCATCGTAATTAACCAAGCCATCAGCCGAGGAATTGGTTGCCAGATATGTCCTAGACCGTAATTAGTTTGAATCCAATCAGTTAGTTCATTACTAGAAATTCCTCTAGCTACAGGCAACCATACCAGACAGCCAACTAAAGTCCCTAAGCCAACCGTACCAATAATCCTCCAATAGCTAAAGCTGAATTGAGTTCCTTCTTTCCTCTTAAAATCCCACCACCACAAACCAACTATGGTTAAAGCTTCTGCCCCCAAAGCCAAAGCAAAGAAATAATGAGTCGCAATACCCAGACTGTTTACCACGATCCAGATACAGCCTAGCCAAGCTGGAAAAGAAATGCGCCGTTGAATACACTGAGTCGCCAAAATTAGACAGGTAAGAGAAGCAATTATCCAGAGGATAGTTAGGGTGTAATGACGGGCTTCTTGAGCAAGATACATGCCATAGGGAGATACCGCCATTAATGCTGCTGCTAAATGAGCTATCAACTTAGAGCGAAAAGTTACCCAACTCAACCCGAAGATAGCGGGAATTCCTAACCCGCCCAAAATAGCACTTAGCGATCGCCCAATTGTCAAAGATACTAATGCGCCATCTTCCGTAAATAGTTTTGTCCACCAAAATGTTAACCAGAAATAGAGGGGAGGATGAGTACTTTCTGTGATCAATCGCTGGAGGACATTACCAGGATTAATGCTGCTATCTAACCTTAAGGGAGATAGTAAAGTTGAGGCATCAATAACTTGGTTTAAAGGAATGTGTGAAAAACCATGACCAAGACTAAATCCGATGGTTGCAATCTCAATCGAAGAGGCAGGTTTAGCCGCTAAATTAGCAAATCTTAAAGCTACCCCCAGTCCCAACCAGCCCATTAATAGTAGTAATTGCAGCCAATCAGTATTATTGTTGCTATATTTGCCTAGTTTCACTTTTGGTAATCACTGACAATCGAGTACATCGCTCTTTCTTCCTGGAACAATTTTGACATGATAAGCTTTCTGACTTTGTTTCTTGCTGACGAATTTAACTTTCTTTGGTCGCTCATATTATTCAGCTATCGGAAAAGCATAATAAGCAATCCCCTCTGATTGATAGTTCGGTAACGTATCTTCCACTGACTGTCTTTCTCCTTCCGAAGGGGTATAGAAATGGGCTCCTGTTTCCGTATTGAAAAAGCGATAAACGGGAACTGTACCTGGTTGTTGTTCTCCGAAGGCAAAGAAAGATTCTGTTTCTAAGGTGAAATTAGATAAATTGTCTTCAACAGATTCTCTTTCAATCTCAGACGTAGTATATAAATGGGTTCCTGTATCTTGGTTTAAAAAGCGGTAGACCTTTTCAGGTTCAGGGGTTCCTGTGAAAGGATCGACACTGATATAAGCCGAACCTTCAGAAATATAATTAGGGAGATTTTCTTCTATAGATGCACGCTCCCCTTCTGAGGCAGTGTAAAGATGAACTCCTGTATCTTGGTTCAAAAAACGGTATACTGTTGAACCTTCTGGATCTAAATCGGGTTCTGCATCTCCCACTGCGATGATAAATCTGTCTTCTACCGAATCTCCTAGTAAATTAGTAGCTTGGAGGGTAATTCTGGCTACTCCACTCTCGTCAGGAGCATAATTAAGGGCGAGTTCTCCATCTGTAATGATCGCCTCAACTAGCTCAGGATTAGAATTACCAGTTACAGAAAATTCCAACTCGTTTTCTTGTCGGATTGAAACTTCTGTAAGCCCGATAAAATCTGCATTTTCAGCATCTTCAACAATTACAGGAATATCTGTAAAAGCACCACCACCATCAGAAGTAGGGAGATTGGAGATCGCATCAATGGGTGCTAAATCTGATTCGGTTAAAACTTCGCCAAAAACAGTAAAACCACCGTTTTGATTATCTAGATTTTCCGAATTATTAGCCAGATTAAAAAACCATTGGTTAGTAGCACTATTGGGATCATTCCCCAACTTAGCAAAGGCAATTGTCCCCCGAGTATTTGATCTTTCCGCACTAAATTCATTAACTACCGCAGGATCGTCAGGAATTGATTCTACTCCATCTAGATTGGCATCAAATTCGGTTTCGGGAGCAACTCGAAAACCACCCCCTTGAACAATAAAGCCAGGAATAGAACGATGAATAATTGAGTTGACATAATCTCCATCATTAACATAGTTGAGAAAGTTTGCTACCGATGCTGGTGCCCCCGCCCCAGACTGATCGAATAACAAAACCTCTGTTACTCCCCCACCTAAAGAACTATCGGAAAATTCAAACCGAGCTATTTGTCCTGTCGTTAATGGATCATCAAAATTCTGAGTCAAATCAAATGTAGCTTCGGTACTGTTTTCTGCAACCGTAAGATCTTCGATTCTTTGATTAATTAAAGGAACAGTCATAAAATATCTCCTATAGAATTAACTTTGATGCGACCACCAATTTAAATCAGATAATCAGTAATCGCTAGAGACTTGATTGTCTCCGATAGATTTGAGAGTGGACTGAGTATCTTTTGGGGGAACGAAAAAAGGTGTGGGAGTTAAACAATAGAGACGCTTTAAGTAAAGAGTAAAGAGTAAAGAGTAAAGAGTAAAGAGTAAAGAGTAAAGAGTAAAGAGTAAAGAGTAAAGAGTAAAGAGTAAAGAGTAAAGGCAATTAAGCTGCTACTCTTTAAACAACGCGAAAATTAATTTTTGCCACCGTAGATTTCGCTTACTCGTATATTTTTTGGGCGTTACTGATTTAGAGTACACCCCCCCATTCTTAGTTGTAATTACTGTCTTCTATGTCGATTTATAGACATTGCTGTCGATGAATAGCTCAATACGATTTAAAAGACACTGTTTATTGGCAATTTTCACTGTCTCCGAAATCATAATTTTGGAGACTACTTACTTCTTTCATTAGATTTTCGCTGCTAATTTTAAAATCTTCTTTATTTCAAAAATATTATGCTCAATCTCTATATGAAGGAAGAGTTTTTAGATAATTGTTTGGTGGTTGAAAGTATAAAAACTTGACGTTCATTTCATCTAATTTTGGATAATTACGATATATTTGGTTGAATAAATCGTAAGTGCGCCAATAGTATTGAAATGGGTCAATTGTATTTGCTAATGCGATGTCAATTTGTTCAGCATCACCTTCTCCCAAACCTGCCGACATATTAGCAAGCAATTCTCTATCAAATATTCCTCTCTTTTTCTGCTTACTATACTCAGCTTTGAACACAGCTTCTCTTCTAATTATTTCTGGATATTGTTTGACCAGCATGGCTTTTCGGACTGGCTCTGATACCTTTATCAATGAGAAATTAGGCTCATTCGTAGCATCAAATCTAAACTTGCCATTACAATCAGCTTCTACTAAAAGACTTTCCATATCTTGAAATACACGATAATGAAATGCATCACATTTCAACTGCATTGCCAAAGCTGATAATCTTGGTCTTTTTCCATCAGGAATACGAAGAAAAAACCAATCATTGGGATAGGTTTTAATAATTGTCCAACCTTCTCGACCAATCCCTAAACCTACAATTAATAGAGGGGGTCTTTCCAAAATGTTAAGCCATCGAAGTTGTTTTGTATTTAATATGAGATAAGGAAGACTTGAAAGCAGGCGACAGCCATGCTCTTGCTCAAGTAAATCAATTATTGCTTCTCTAATAGCATTTCTACTATTTGAGCGAAGACAAGAAGTAAAATTGCTATAATAACCATACATATTAACTAAATAATATATTTACTTTAATAATAAACATCAATTTATTATTTCCGACAGAATATTTTAAAAGCTTCAAAAAAATGCCTCAAAAAGCTACGCTAGCGACAAAATATGAATATATAGAAAAATGGAACAGTATTGCCCTTTCGACTGACAGAATTGATCGTGAAGCAGCGGAAAAAGTAGTTAATTCAGTTTATACTATGTTGGGATTTGAATTACCAACTATCTTATTTTTTGATAGTCCATATGCAGCTTGCAGTTTTATTGCAGGTCAAACTGAGCAGCAATTAAACAAGCTATGTGGTAATTCACGGAAATTATACCAATTTGCAAAAGTGACTAGAGAGATAAAGCACTTTGAAAGCAATCCCACCCAGCTAAAGAAATAATAATGTCTTGTCTTAAAGAATTTAAGATTTGAGCAACTTTTTCTTTAACATCATCTAAGTTTATAAAC
>CALLPS010000067.1 GCA_938015355.1 uncultured Pleurocapsa sp. | reverse complement strand
TTTAGTTTTTAGTTTTTAGTTCAAATTGAATACTAACAACAATACCAAATATTTAGGGGGATACAAATCTAAAGATCACAGAGGACAGGACGATGCCCAATGTGACCACAATAAGCTGTCAGGTATTTAATTTGTCTGTTAAGGCTGATTGGGAGAAGAGGGGAAAAGCTAAATCAGCAACACTAATTAAACCTTAGTAGTTTTAATGGACTCTAAACCATTACTTTCGGATATTGTTTCTATCTCCTTAATCCATAAAGAAGTACAGGGAATTTTACTCTTGTCGCAACGATGAGCATATTTTTCGGCTACTTCTGTTACTTCCTTGAGGAGACCTTGACTAAGAGTAGTTGGTTCTAATCCTAAATCAATAAAACGCTGATTTTTCACAAACAGTTCGTTTTCTACTGCTTCGTTGCGGGGATTTTTGAGGTAAGCAATTTCGCCCCCAGTCATTTCAGAGATCATTTTAGCCAGATCGATGACACGATGAGTTTCCGTCATTTGGTTGAGAATTCTAACCCTTTCGCCTTTTTTAGGCGAGTTTTCGATCGCTAGTTGCACACAACGTACCGTGTCTTTGATATGAATAAAGGCTCTAGTTTGTCCCCCCGTACCATGAACTGTCAGGGGATAACCGATTGAAGCCTGCATTAAGAAGCGATTAAGGACAGTACCATAATCACCATCATAATCGAAGCGATTGACCAGTTTTTCATCCATTAGGGTTTCTGGGGTATTAGTTCCCCAAACAATGCCTTGGTGAAGATCGGTAACGCGAATACCGTCGTTTTTGTTGTAGTAAAAGAAAAATAGCTGATCTTGGGTTTTGGTCATGTGATAGACACTTCCAGGATTAGCAGGATAGAGAATTTCCTGTTGAATGCGATCGCCTGTATCGGTGACGACTTCCACATCTAGGTAGCCTTCAGGAATTTTCATCCCCGCCGTACCATAACCATAGACTCCCATAGTACCTAAGTGCACTAAATGAATGTCTAAACCAGATTCGACAATGGCACAAAGTAAATTATTAGTAGCGTTGAGGTTGTTATTAACCGTATATCGCTTGTGCTTAGAAGATTTCATGGAATAGGGGGCGGCTCGTTGTTCAGCAAAGTGAACAATTGCATCGGGTTTCTCGGTTGTAATCAAAGCGAGGAGGCGATCATATTCCTCTGCAATATCGATATTGTGAAACTTAATTTCTTTACCAGAAACCTGCTTCCAGGTGGCTAACCTTTGCCCGATAGGTGAGATTGGAGTCAGAGAGCTAACTTCTAATTCATTATCTATATTTCGTCTAGATAAATTATCGACAATAATTACTTCAAAGTCGAGATTTGATAAGTGTAGTGAGGTAGGCCAGCCACAAAAACCGTCCCCTCCTAAAATGATAACTTTCATACTTTACTCCCAACTATAAAATTCATAATTAAACGACTCTGTTTGATGTGGAATCGTAAAAATAGCAACTTAGAATATTTAACCAAATTTTGTTACTTCTTTGGGTTAAACTCCAGTTAATGGCTTAAAAAACTCCCTACCTGACATTACGGACGCGTTTATCCGAACATGGGGGCAACCACGATCGCTTGAAAGCATTGACTTGCTACATGAGCAAAATTGTATTTCTACGAAAAATACAGGTCTAACATAGATGTGTCAGGCAGTCAGGACAAACTCTGAAATCTGAAATCTGAAATCTGAAATCTGAAATCTGAAATCTGAAATCTGAAATCTGAAATCTGATTTTAATAAATCATGAGTGCGTAACATTAGTTGCTACGATAACCAGTATTACCAACCTCTAATCGCTAAGATCCGATTTTTAAACGCTTGGAATCCATAGCCTGAGAAGTGAGCAGTAGGCAGAGTGAGGATGACGATCCCACAATAGAGCCATCGGCTCATAAAAGAGGGATATTTTCGGGGATTTCCTCGCCAAATTTCTGAGAGAAAACGATCCTTAAGGCTCAAATTGACACGCAAACTTTCTAAAAATGCCAGCATGATACCAAAGATACATATTTCAGTCATGTAGAGATTGATAGACGAAAAACAAATATCAAAAATCAAGAGCAGCATGATGGTGGAAAGAAATAGAAACGGTAGTTTTCCCCTGATTTGCGATCGCTCTGGATGCTTGGAGTTAGTTAAATAGCGCCCACGACCATATTTAAAATATTGAGTCCATAATGACTTCCAGGTTTTACGGGGATAGTACCAGACTTTGATTCCAGAGCTAATATAAATTGCCTTGGGGTCTCGATCTAATAATCTTTGATTTAATTCAGCATCTTGATTCGTCACTTGAGAAGTATCAAAAACACCATGAGAAGCTATGGAATTAAGCTCTAACAAAGCCTGTCGTTTAAAACAGCCCAGATATACCGTATCTGCATAACCACTATAGTTGGGATCACGATATTTAGCCCCACCATTGCCTAACCAGCTTTGAGCTGCTATGGCGATCGCTGCCTGAAAAGGCTCTTTGGCGACAAAACGCTGGCAACCACCAACATTTAGCGCCTGGGATTCTTGAAAAGCAGCTACACATTGCTCAATATAATCGGGAGCGTATTCGCAGTGGGCATCGGCGCGCACAAAAAATTCTCCTTGACAAGCCTGTAGCGCAATATTAAGGGCAACAGATTGTATCCGTTGCGGATTCTCCACCACCTTCACCTGGGGGTAGTTATAGGCTAATTCCTGTAAGCGATCTCTCGTGCCATCAGTACTTTTTCCATCTACTACAACTATCTCTAAGAGGTTAGGATATTTAGACGATAAAAAGCTATTCACAACCGCTTCAATATTTTCGATCTCATTGTAAGTCGGAATCACAATTGAGATCGAGGGATTCTTCTTGTAGGCAGAAAATACAATAGAAGCGGGCTGATCTTTACTGACACTCATATTAATCGTAAGGCTTAAAGTAATTATACTTGTATCATTAGTTAGTAAATTTGTCGTCAAATCCGCAAAAATAAATTCTTATTTCCCGAATTTTCTTCATATTTTACTCTTATGAACCGTAGTAAAATTTAAACTGAATAGTTATTCTGATTCCTTTAGTTATTTAGATTAGGATTAGTTTATAGGACATAAAGCGATCGCCTGACTCAATTTAAACTACGTCCAAATATTTGCTGAGGCTAAAAAATAACAGTCTAACTTTCAGGTTTGACGATCGAGATGTAGGGCTGACTTAAATATCGATTAGCGATTTCTCTAATTTTACTGGGGGTAATGGGAGGGATCATCGTCTGAAAGCTTTGATCGAAATCGACTCCCAATCCTAAAGTTTCATACCAGCCATAGATCTGGGCAATCTCACCATTGGTTTGTTTCCCTAAAGCATATTGTCCCAGCAGCTTATTTTTGGCTCCCTGTAATTCTGACTCGGGTAAGGTTATTTGAGTTAAACGTTCTACTTCAGTGCTTAAGCCTTCAATGGCGATCTCGGTATTAATCGGGGCAGTACCCATATAAGTGATAAAGGCTGAAGTATCTAAACGAGTCGGAAAAAATGCCGAAACATCGTAAGCCAATCCTCTTTTTTCTCGTAGTTCAACAAATAGCCGACTCGAAAGTCCATTCCCCAAATAGGTACTAATTAACTTTAATACAGGATAATCTTCAAGATTTACTTTAGTGCCCAGATACCCCAGCATAACAATTGACTGTTGGGTATCTTGAATAATTTCTTGGTGAGAAGGGTTGACAACTGGAGAAATCAGAGAAGAAGTAGGACAGGGCTGGTCGGGAATTTCCCAATCAGCAAAAGCTTCTGAGATTAGGTCAAAGCCCTCTTGCTGGGTAATCCGTCCCGATAAACTAATAACTAAATTATCAGGGCGAAAATAAGTTTGATGATATTGCTGAAGATCTTCCCTCGTTAATGAGGAGACGCTGGCTTCCGTCCCTAATACAGAAACACCATAGGGATGATTAGGATACATCTGCTGACGTAGTTGATTAAACGCCACGTTGAATGGCTGTTCTTTTTGGGAGCGAATTCCTTGTAAAGTTAACTTGCGTTCTAATTCTACCTCCGACTGAGGAAAAGTGGGCGATCGCATAATCTCCCCTAACAGCTTTAACATTGGGGGAAAATCTAAAGATACTGTTTTCAGACTCAGGGAAAAGTAATCCGTTGCCGTATCTGCCCCAAGACCAGCGCCAATAGACTCAATTTTTTCGGCAATTTCTAAAGCAGATAAATTTTTTGTTCCCTTGGTAATTACCGCCGCCACTAAATGAGCTAATCCTGCTTGTTCTATTTTTTCAACAATCGTACCCGCACCTCTAAAAAAGAAGCGACCTGAAATAATATCCGCAGCTTGGTTTTCAACGACTATAAGAGTGATGCCATTATCTAACACTGAGCGATGTAAGTTAGGAATAGCTATAGTGGAATTGGGAGACATTAGGTATTTAATTAGTGGGATTGATGTGTGATTAGCAAAACTTAACCGTCTGTATATATCTAAGCAGTTTTTCCCAACTGAAGTTGAACAGTTAAGAAAAAAACCATAAACGTTACATAAGGCTTTTGGTTTTATAAATTCTCTTTATAATATCGCCACTAGCACTGCTGACCTTAAAATGTTCGTAATCGTACCTTCCCACTATCGATGCTTATCTCTGATACAGTCGTTTCAACACTCAGTAATTTGAAAGTTTGACGATGCACCATCCTTTGTTGTGTACCATGGGGAAACTTTGATCCCTGTTAAAACTTGAAGATTTTCGGCTCTACCGAATTTACAGTGTTAAATTTGGCTAAAAGGCTTATCTGTAAACGGATTTCTGAATCTGTTTCCTCTTAAAGTATTTCAGCGATCGCATTTGCATGAGCTTTGATTTGTTCAATACCCTTTCTTTTCTCTCAAGATAGTTCTTAAACTCTCTTTTTTCACTAATTATTTTGACTCATTGTATTAAGGACTAGCTTCACTTCGCGCTTATCCCTCATCCCTTATCTCTTATCCCTCATCCCTTATCCCTTATCCCTTATCCCTCATCCCTCATCCCTTATCCCTTATCCCTCATCCCTCATCCCTTATCTCTTATCCCTCATCCCTTATCCCTTATCCCTTATCCCTCATCCCTTATCCCTCATCCCTTATCCCTTATCCCTCATCCCTTATTCCTCATCGTTACTTCAATGATCTTTCCTAACTTTGACCAGTTTGCTGAATTAGCCCAACGAGGTAATTTTGTTCCTGTCTATCAGGAATTGGTTGCCGATTTAGAAACTCCTGTGTCAGCCTGGTATAA
>CALLPS010000066.1 GCA_938015355.1 uncultured Pleurocapsa sp. | reverse complement strand
GCGGAAAAAACCTGGGATTGTCCTTGTCATGGTGGGCGTTTCACCTGCACAGGCAAAGTAATTCAAAGCCCCGCGACCAAAAACTTGGAATTAAAAACATTAACCTAAAATTGGTTTATATAGCCTTATATTATATTAATTGAAGCGATCGCGCGATCGCTTTTTTGCTTGATCCTCTTGTTTAAAACTTTGATCTGGCTATCAATTAGAACTTAAATGGATATTATGGGTAAATAATGATTAGAATAATTATAAGTTTTTTATATAGTTCTGATAACAAATATATTTAATATTTAATGACATCACTTCTTGCCAAAGAGCAAAAACTTAATACCCCAACAATTCGTCAACTCGAAAATGGTTTAACCATTATTGCCGAGCAAATGCCCGTCGAGGCAGTAAACCTCAATGTCTGGATTAATGTTGGTTCCGCCAAAGAAAGTAACGAGATCAATGGCATGGCACATTTTCTAGAGCATATGGTGTTTAAAGGGACACCTAATTTAGGAATTGGTGAATTTGAGCAACTAATTGAAGAACGGGGTGCTGTTACCAACGCGGCAACCAGCCAAGATTACACCCATTACTATATAACCACCGCACCTCAAGATTTTGCCGAACTAGCCCCCTTGCAACTAGATGTACTTTTGAATCCTAGTTTAGAAGAAGAGGCTTTTGAACGGGAAAAATTAGTGGTTTTAGAAGAAATTCGTCGTTCCGAAGACAATCCTCGCCGTCGCACATTCTATCGTTCGATGGAAACTTGTTTCGAGACTTTACCCTATCGTCGCCCTGTATTAGGTCCTGCAACAGTAATTGAAAATTTGCGATCGCCACAAATGCGAGATTTTCATGGTGCCTGGTATCAACCCCAGTCGATGACCGCCGCTGTGGTGGGAAATCTTCCTGTGTCAGAATTAATCGAAATTGTTACCCAAAGCTTTGAACAACATCATAGTAATCGTCAGCAATACCAGAAGAACACTACTCCATCAGTAACTCCAGAACAGTCTTTTACTGAAATAGTTCGTCATGAATATGTCGATGAGAGTTTACAACAAGCGAGACTAGTTATGGTTTGGCGTGTTCCTGGGATGGAGAATCTCGACCAAACCTATGCCTTGGATATCTTAGCCGTAATTTTGGGACAGGGAAAAGTATCTCGCTTATTTAGAGAATTGCGGGAAGAAAAAGGCTTGGTCAATCAAATTGGAGTCAGTAATATGACTCAGACTCACCAAGGAGTATTTTATATCTCTGCGGCTTTACCAGTAGAAAATATTGAGCTGGTAGAACAGGAGATCGTCCAACAAATCAAAACTATACAAACCGAACCTATCGCCATTAAAGACATCGAACGCATTCGTACTCAGGTGGCAAATCGGTTTGTGTTTGCCAATGAGCGTCCCAGTGATCGGGCAAATCTTTACGGTTACTATTATTCCCAGTTACAAGATCTAGCCCCCGCCCTTAACTATCCCCAGCATATCCAATCTATATCTGCTCAAGATTTACAGCAAGCAGCCCAAAAGTATCTGCACCCAGAGGCTTATGGTGTGGTGGTAATGAAACCCTCTTAACGGTTTGATCAGGGCTGATCAGGGAGTGTCAATGATGTTTTTTGAGACAGTCTTGTGAGAAGGAGAAAAAAGAGCAAATGGGAAAGATATAATTATCTAAACCAGTTCAGCGATTGCTATCATAATTAGCTTTTAATCTTCCTTTCTTTAATATATGCCATCACCCAATTTAAAAACTCCTGTTGAAGAGCAGCAAGAAGACTATCTCAACGAACTTCCTGGCGAAGTCGAAATGTCCCTATTTGATCACTTAGAAGAATTGCGGCTTCGACTTTTCTATGCTTTAATTGCAGTGGCGATCGCAGCTCTTGGTTGTTTTGTTTTTGTTAGACCTTTAGTGCGTATTTTGGAAGTCCCCGCCCAGGGAGTTAAATTTCTCCAATTAGCTCCAGGAGAGTTTTTCTTTGTTTCGATTAAGGTTGCTGGCTATAGTGGGATGGTTTTGGCAAGTCCTTTTATTCTCTATCAAATTGTCCAGTTTGTGCTCCCTGGATTAACCAGGAAAGAGCGTAGATTATTAGCCCCTGTGGTCTTTGGCTCCAGTATTTTGTTTTTTGCTGGTTTGTTTTTTGCTTATATTGCCTTAATTCCTGCTGCTCTCAATTTCTTTATCAATTACGGTAGTGATGTCGTTGAGCAATCTTGGTCAATTGATAAATATTTCGAGTTTGTACTGTTGTTATTATTTAGTACAGGTTTAGCCTTCCAAATTCCTGTCATACAGCTAATTTTAGGTTTTATCGGCATCGTTTCTTCAAAGCAAATGTTCGCAGGTTGGCGATATGTTGTCCTAGGTTCAGTTATCATGGGAGCAATTTTAACTCCTTCAACAGATCCTCTCACCCAGTCTCTACTTGCTGGGGCAGTACTTGGGTTATATTTTGGGGGCATTGGGGCAGTTAAGCTGTTAGGAAAGTAAGCTTATGGTCGCAGTACCATGATTGAGGTTTCCGATAGTGAAGAATATCATGATTAGTCAATTTGGTCGCTTACCGCAACTATGGCTATTAGCGGTAACTGTTTTAAGTTACAACGTGATTGCCATGGCGATCGCAAATTCTCTGTTTGTCAGTCAGGTAGGGGCGGGAGAGTTACCCCTCGCATTTATTTTAATCGGCTTATGCTCTTTTCCTCTTTACGGTATTTTTTCGCAGATTGCTGATCGCTATAGTCGCCCGTTAGTATTTCGCTATGTCTTATTAGTCTCGATCGCAATGATGATCGGGTTAAGGCTTTTAATTAATTTCGATACGCCTTGGGTTTACTATTTGTTGTTAATTGTTATCTTTTTTCAGTGGGACTTTAATAATAATCTGCTTTACCCTGGACTACTAACTGATTATTTCACCGCCATTGAATACAAAAGACATGCATCTTTAATTGGTATTGCCCAGGCGGTAGGCACTCTAGTCGGAGGGGGACTGACCATTCTGCTGTCACGATATTTTCCTAGCCGAGAATTATTGTGGGGTTTACCAGTATTTATGGCGATCGCTTTTGGGCAACTGGTTTATTTGGAAAATTCTCAGCGTCGTCTGCAAACTACGGTGATGAAATCTAAACCCAGTGTGATTGAATCTCTGAAATTATTGCCTGAACTTAGTAAACGTTATCCTTTAATCTTATTTTTGGCTGCCAGCTCTTTTTTACTAGTAATTATTTATTTAAGCTCGGAATTTCTTTGGTTTAATATCTATGGACAGCGATTTGATGAGTCGGAATTAACAGGATTTCTGGGATTAATGCGGATCGTCGTTTCTCTGATTCAAGTAATCTTTCTCTATGGCGTGACTCGCCCCCTGCTTAAATCCTTGGGAGTAGCTCGACTTAATCCTGTCTTCCCTGTCACCACTTTCCTCAGTTTGGGGGGATTACTGGTTAATTTTAATGTCGGGGCGGCGATCGCTTTACAGGTTAACGGAGATGCTCTCTACAAAGCGATTAATATCCCTGTGCATCAGTTAAATTACAATGGTATTCCCGATCAATATGAGGGAAGAATTAGAGCGGTAAGTGATGGTTTGTTTTATTCTCTGGGATTAACTTTAGCAGGGATAATCTTGTGGATCTGTCATCTTTATTTGACCTTGCCCCAAATTACCGAGATCGCCATTAGTTTGACCTTGCTGCTGTTTCTAGTACGCTTGCCCATGGGTAGATTTTATACCAGCAGTCTGGAAGAGATGATTCGCTCTGATACGATTAATTTGGATGATTTTGACGATCAAAGCAGTCTGCTACCATCAACTTCCAGCACTATAATTCAAGAATTTCTCCAGGATAGCGATCGCTTTACCCAAATTAAAGGCTTAGAATTAGCGGCGACGGTAGGTAATCCTGAGTCTTTTTTTAGGGAGATTCAAGCTTTATTACCTGAGACGGATAGCGGGGTGCGCCAGGGAATCTTAAAGTTATTTAGTAATAGTGAGCAGATAACTCTTGATAAATTTGCGGCTCTGTTAGACGATCCTAATCCGACGGTGCAGACAACGGCTTTGTCAGTTTTGATTGTTAACCAGTATACTTTTGAGCCGTCTCAGTTAGAAATTTTGCTCACAAGGGAGCATCAGGAATTAAAAGCACTGAGTTTGGTTGCCATCTTCCAGGCTAGGTCAGCGGAAAATATAGATTCGCGGATTGCGGAGGAATTCTGGCAGTTAGAATTAACCGACTCGATCATTAAAGCGATCGCCAGAGTTGTAACTCAGAGTCAAAATCCAGAATTTATCACCTTAATTGAATATTTATTGCCGAAAACTAAGGGGGAAACTAAGGGAGAAGCCCTAAACGCTCTAGTTAACTTGGCAACACCTCAAGATCATCATTTAGCTAAAATTGCGGCGGCGGAAATTAACCATAATGATCCAGTAGTTAGAGTTACTGCTTTCAAATTATTAGAAATTACCCATTGCTCGGAAACTCTAGAGCAAGCGAGCACAGGATTAGGAGATGCCTCGGCTCGGGTGCGATATCAGGTTGCCCGTAGTCTAGCTGCATATGGTCAACCTGGGTTAGCCGTGGCTCAAGAATATCTAACGGTACAAGATCCTCAGGTAGTAAATACAGCGATCGCAGCGATTGCCAAATTCAAAAGTAAACGAGCTAATGATATTCTCTATAAACACCTCACCCCAGAATTTCAGCAGCTCTCTCTAACTCGTAAGTGGCAACAACAAATACCCCAGGAAGATTCTAGTTGGCAATTCCTCAGGGTGGCGATTGATGATTATCAGCAGCGTTTATTACAGAAGGTAATGTACGTCTTATCCTGTCTTGGCTATTCTCGCACCGTTAGTTTAGTGCAGAGGGTTTTAGCCACCAGCGATCGCCGTGATTTAGCTAATGCAGTGGAAGTATTAGCCTCGATCAATCACCGCCGTTTTATACAACCTCTGATGCCACTATTAGAGCAGCGAGTAAGCACCCCTAATCCGAATAAAATCGAGCCAAACCCTCAATGGCTAAGGAAAAAGGGCTATAAAATACTGCTTGAAGCTTTAAATTCAGGCGATCGCTGGATTAAAACTGGGGCATCTATTCCCTTAGCGTTGATCCCCACTGCCCTACTCAAAGATCCCGATCCCGTCGTACAATCGGTAGCACAAGAAATCTTTCCCGCAACTGCTCAACTTACCAGCCCCGTAAGTACTTCTATGAATCGACTACTGTTACTACGCAACATTGCTTTATTTAAAAATCTTTCTCTGGAGGAGTTATTTCCTATTGATAAAGCCTTGGAGCAAAAACAAGTAATTGCTGAAGAAACCATCTATACCGAAGGTAGCTGGGGCGGACACTTGTATATTATTGCCCAGGGTAGAATTCAAATTGTTAAAGAGCTTGATGGTCAACCAGAAGAAATCAAACAATTAACCACAGGACAATACTTTGGCGAGATTGCCCTCTTTGATGAAGCTCCCCGTTGGGATAGTGCGATCGCTCTGGAAGATACGGTATTATTTTCGTTAGAAAAGAAACGCTTTATTAGTTTAATTTCCCAACGTCCCCACATTATTTTAGAGATTTGCCGTTTTTTAAGTCAACGATTGCGGGAAACGGATAAATATATGTCTGCGAAGAAAAAGAGTAAGGAGTAACAAGTAAGGAGTTTTGATTTAGATCTAAATTAAAATAGCTCTAACTAATTAAGTTACTGATGTTGGTTTTATAAATATTTAAATATTTAGTATGTGCGTTTTGCTGTTGCTAGACGAGAAATAATACTAGTGGCTAATACTAATAACACCAAAATAAATGCGGCACCCCAAGCTAATTCTTGCTGATTTTTAAAAGGTACGATCGCAAAATTGTAAACCAATACGGACAAAGAAGCAGTGGGTTCAGCTAAACGGTTGCCCCAGTTGGGCCAATATTGAGTAAATAGGGCTGTAAAGAGTAATGGTGCGGTTTCTCCCGCAGCACGAGCGATCGATAGGGTAATGCCTGTAATAATTGCAGGTAAGGTGGCGGGCAACACCACTTGTAAGACTGTTTGATATTGATTGGCACCAATGCCGACGGATGCTTGTCGCACATCCTGAGGGACAAGTTTCAAGGATTCATCGGTGGTACGGACAATAATCGGTAACATTAAGATAGCTAAAGCAAAACCACCAGCCCAAGCCGAATAGGTTTTAAAGGTTAATACAATCGCACTATAAGCAAAGACCCCAACGATAATTGAAGGGACTCCACTCAACACATTAGTCGCAAAGCGAATCCATGCTCCAGCTTTACCCTCATTGAATTCTGAGAGATAAATTGCTGCCATCACACCTAAGGGGACACTAATTAAAGCACCAATCCCCACCATGATTACTGTGCCCAGAATTGCGTTACCGAAACCACCACCATCCACGAGGGGAGGAGGAGGTAATTCGGTGAAAACTGAGGCAGAAAGAGAACTAATTCCCTTAGTTATGAGGTAAGTCAGAATAATAAATAGGGGTATAATTGCCAGTAGGGTAGACAAGCCCGCGATGCCACTCATGATTAATCCAAATAGAGTTCGAGGAGAAGTTGGATTACGCTTGAGGCTGAAGGCTTCAAAACCTGATTCTGGATTGTTATTTGACTTTTTAAGGTTCATTCTGGTCATTATGTTATTGCTTTGAATCTTATGTCTTCATGTGGTCTGGTTACTGCTCTATATTTTTTGGAGTCTGGTGACTAGTAACTGAGCCAGAATATTTACCACCAAGGTAATTAAAAATAAAATTAAGGCTGCATACATTAATGCTGCTACCTGTAAACCACTAGCTTCGGCAAACTGGTTTGCCAACAAGGAAGAAACTGTATTAGAAGGAGCAAACACGGAAGGGTTAACTTTATTCGCGTTACCGATTAACATCGTTACTGCCATGGTTTCACCTAAAGCACGACCTAAAGCCAACATAATGCCGCCAATAATGCCTGAAGATGCAGCAGGTAAAATGATTTGCAAAATAGCTTCCCAGCGAGTTGCGCCCAAACCAACCGCGGCTTGACGCATACCTTGATCTACATTGGTGATGGCATCACGAGAAATAGCAGCAATTGTGGGTAAAATCATCACGGACAAGATTAGAGCCGCAGGTAACATTCCTGGACCCCTTAAGGGAGTAAAACTTTTAAGAAAGGGAATCAATACAAAAATTCCCCATAAGCCATATACCACACTAGGTACAGCTGCCAATAACTCGACTAAAAAGACAATAATTCTTTGAACAGCGGGGGGAAAATAATCCTCACTCAGGAAAATAGCCACTCCAAGGCCAATGGGTACCGAGATTCCTAAAGCAATAAAAGAACTAACAACAGTACCATAAATTGCTGGCCAAACTCCATACTGTTTGCTGACAGGATTCCAGCTACTAGTAGTTAAAAAGCCTAAGCCAAATTCTTGAATGGCTGGCATCGCTTTTATGCCGACTTGAATTGTAATCCAAACCAGAATCCCTGCGATCGCAAAAGCTAAAATTTTAGCCGTCCAATAAAAAGTATTATCTAATGTTCTTTCAATCCCCGAACGAGGTTCTATTCTGGGCTCGTGGTTACTCATAAAATAAATTTAAATAGTTTTATATCGTCGAAAACAATACTGATTGAGAATAAATTTCGATTAGTATTTGATTCTACTAGTATTTATTTACAATACCCTGATTAAGTCTAGGTAAAGCCGATGTTATTCATACTTAATTAGGTTGACGAAATTAAATATAAAAATTAAATATAAAATCAGAAATCAAGTAATCTACAGGAATCGGATTTGATTCGATGTTATTTTCAAGAACATTGATGCGCCTATTCAAAATCAACGGTATTAGACAAAATAGTATCGTTATTACTGACTGACAATAGAAGACGGCGACGGTTGTTTAATGCCTTTTCATAGTTAGGATTAACCTGCAAAGCTTGACTGTAAGATCGCAGGGCTTTCTTATTTTGTTGGAGTGCTTCTAAGGCTGCACCATGGTTATTCCAGGCAAGATCGTAATCGGGTTTAAGTTCAATTGCTGCTTCATAGGCAGCGATCGCCTCTGGATAGTTTTTTAGCTTAAGATGGATATTACCCAAGTTGTACCAAGCCTGATGTTGCTCTGGTTTGAATTTTAAGGTCTTTTGATAAACGGCAATCGCTTCATCGTAGCGTTGTAATTGGTTCAATAAACTTCCCTGACTGTACCAAGCTTGATGATATTCTGGATTTAGTTCGGTAACTTCTTGATAAGCCGAGATCGCTTGTTCGTATTGACCCACTCTAGTTAAAACTTTCCCCAACTGGTAATAAGCTACATGAAAGTCGGGCTTGAGAGCGATCGCCTGTTGGTAAGATGCGATCGCCTGTTCATTTCTCCCTAAATGCTTATAGGCATTTCCCTGGTTATACCAAGAAGTATGTTCTTCGGGATTGGTTTTAATTGCCTGCTGATAAGAAAAAGCCGCTTGGGAATATTGTTTGAGATGACTTAAGGCGATCGCACGACGATACCAAGCCTGTTCTAATTCTGGTTGCTCAACTAACGCCTGATCGAAACAGATCAGAGACTCACGATACTTTTGCTGTTGTTGTAGAGCAATGCCCCGATTAATCAGGGTTTGATAGTGAATTAATTGCAGATTTTCCTCTGAAGCTTGACAAGAAATATTTTGTTCATATTTTTTCAACTCACTTACTAATTCCCTAGGGAGATTATAAGCATAGAACTTATTCTTGCTGGTTATTTCTACTGTCTCTGACTCAACATCGATACTCGCTAATGATTGTGGTACATCAATCAGTAGGGTGCTAATGGAGATTCCTGCAATAGTTAACCAAATTTGGGACTTCATGAGTTTTTTATCGGTTTCTTTACTTTCTTTATCTAACTTTGATACTGGGCGTATAGCTGTGATCGCAGTTCAGACCCCGTAGTGATCAAAGTAGTGATCAAAATAAAAATATTTTAGATAGGTAAAACCTACGCGACCAAGAAGTATCTTTGCCGTGGTTTTTGTATATTCATTTTCTATTATGAAGCCTAATGCTAGTTTTTAAAGTACCCTTATGGCAATTAGGCACATTTACTCATGATATTGGTTGATGATCTTTACAAAGCGAAATTTTCCATCATGGCTTTGACGATAGATTGAGAAACAAATGGTAATATAGATTTATTCTGGGCGTTGTCCTTGCCTTCAGTGAATACGGTCAGTAAATATGGAGAGACATTTGGGATTTCAATATATGCCGCATCGTGGCGTACCCGACTCATCCAGCCCGCTTTAGACCATATTTGTGCATTGCGCGGTAAAACTTCCCCAAGAAACCCTGTAATCTGATTTTCGCCATCACAATCAATGAATTCCGTGGGATTGAGACTGCGTTTTAGCAACTGCATCATTTTTTGTGATCGCTCTGATGAGACAGCAACACCACCAATAATACTGTGTAATAGTCTGGCAACCGCATCAGTAGTAAGCATATTACGGTTTTCCATTAATTCCCCTAAAAAAGCCCTTTCTCTACCATATGCCCCGTCACCCCAAGTCTTCTGATTGACATTAATACTTTCTAATTCCTCCCAACCCAAAGAGCGAAAATAACGGTTGACAATGTTGCGCTGTTTTTGCCAGGTTTCAAAAGGTTGTGTTGGTAATTCTGGGCCACTCGTGGTGCCTGTTAAAATATCTACCAGTAAACTAGTAGCGTCATTACTGGATTCAACAATAGTATCCCGTATTGCTCGATTCAATTCCAATGACTCTGGGATCATTCCCCCCTGTAGCCATTCCTGTATCGCTACCAAATAAAATAGCTTAACGATGCTGGCGGGATAGATTCTCTCGACTCCTCGGTAACTAAATCCCTTGACTTCGTATTGCCAAAATTCTTTAGCCGACAACGCCCCCCCCGTATT
>CALLPS010000065.1 GCA_938015355.1 uncultured Pleurocapsa sp. | reverse complement strand
TAAACGACAGAGAAAACCGAAGAAAAAGTTAATCATTGCTCCCTTTCCAGATAAACAGCGAGATTCTCACCAGTTTTTCTTTCAATCTCCTCTCAAACCCCCTTTGACAAATGGCTTACGCGCTTAACTTGTGACCAATGGGCAAAGGTTGCTAAAGCTGAAGCCGAGTTAGCCGTGCAAAATGAAAGAATCAAACAGGTCAAACAACAGCTACAGGCAGATATAGTAGCCCCTGCGGAGGCTCAATGCAAACAAGCGATCGCCAAAGCGAAAGGGGATGCTGCTAGTATTATTGAAGATGGGAAAGCCCAGGCTGAAGGTACTCAACGTCTGGCAGAATCTTGGAAAGCGGCAGGGACAAACGCCAAGGATATCTTTTTGTTTCAAAAGTTAGAAACCTTGATGAAAATGATGGCTGCGGGGGTACCTCAGGTGGAAGTAGAAAGTCTGACAGTAATTGATGGCAAAGATGGTAGCAAAGCGACCCAACTGGCATCTTTTATGGAACAGTTACGGCAAACTACAGGGGTTGACGTGGCTCAGGTAGCGAATAATTTAACCAGTAATAATAATGCTATTAAACCTAGTGAGCAATCAGAAGATCTAGACCCTGTGCAATCAGAAGATCTATATCTTTAGGGACTCTTAAGGTTGGTAAACTAAGCAGAGATAATTATAAATAAACCAGTTGAGAGGTTACAGATATGGTTGCCACTGTCGGAATTAGCGATCGCTATCGCATCAAAACTAAACAGCTTGATATGCCTCCCCGTTTATTATTGGGGCCAGGTCCCGCTAATGTCGATCCCAGGGTTTTGGCGGCGACAAGTGTAGGTCCCGTAGGACATTTAGACCCGACTTATTTGGCATTGATGGATGAGATTAGAGATCTATTGCGCTATGCTTGGCAAACTGAAAATGAATTAACTATCGCTGTTGCTGGGACAGGGACAGCCGCGATGGAGGCAACTCTAGCTAATTCCGTTGAACCAGGAGATGTAGTTTTAGTCGGGGTTAAAGGCTATTTTGGTAATCGTTTGGTAGACATGGCAGGACGATATGGCGGAGATGTTCGCACCATGACTAAGCCTTGGGGACAGGTTTTTTCCCTCGACGATATTAAAAGTAACCTGGAAACTCACAAGCCAGCAATTCTCGCTTTAGTCCATGCGGAAACTTCCACTGGGGCACGCCAACCTTTAGAAGGCGTTGCCGAGTTATGTCGTCAGCATAATTGTTTGTTATTGGTAGATACGGTTACCAGTCTGGGAGGTGTTCCCTTATATATCGATGACTGGGGTATTGATCTGGCATATAGCTGTAGCCAAAAAGGATTAGGCTGTCCCCCTGGGGCATCTCCCTTTACTATGAGTAGTCGTGCCTTAGAAAAGCTTAATAACCGCCCGAAAGCTGTTCCTAACTGGTATTTAGATATGTCTCTGTTGGCAAAATACTGGGGTGAACAACGGGTATACCACCACACTGCACCGATCAATACTAATTATGGCTTGCGGGAGTGTCTCCGCATTGTCGCCGAGGAAGGATTAGCAGAACGCTGGGCAAGACATCAACGTCATGCTGAGATGTTATGGGACGGTCTCGCGGAAATGGGTTTAAGCTGTCATGTAGACCAGAAATTACGCTTACCTACCCTAACTACAGTCAAAATTCCCGATGGCGTAGATGGGAAAGCGATCGCCAAAAGGCTGCTAACGGAATACAATATTGAAATTGCGGGGGGTTTAGGTGAATTAGGCGGCAAAGTCTGGCGTATTGGCTTAATGGGTTACAACAGTCGTCCTGAAAATGTGCTGTTGTTGCTGGATGCGTTGAAAAAAGTTTTGCAGTCTTAATTTAATTATGGTTGGGTTATGTAGATAAAGTATCCTGATTCAATCAGGGTAATAGCTAACCCAACTAACCTAGTTTTTCTTGAACTAATGCTAACTTATAAACCATTTCAATTTACTGGGTCAAATCAAGCATCAATACCTATATATCGCAGAAAATGGCAAAAAATCGCCTGTTCAACTAGACCTTTAGATAGACAAGAAGTAAGTTTGGCAATTAATCAAGCTTATGAATTTATGGGAATTTCCCATCCAAATATTATATTTATTACCGCTCCTGAAGATGTCTTAAATTATATTTATCAGGAAGTAACTGCTAGTTGGGGCAAGTTAGATCGTACTTCTTTAGGAAATGCGATCTCCACGCAGCTTGTTCATAAACTACTGGGTAATATAAGAAATTCAGAAAGTGAATTAATTATCAAAAGATTAGAAATGAATTTAGATGAAGGTCTTGCGAAATCAAAGGCTGAGATTATAGCTAGTGAAATAGAACCATCTTTAGCTACTTCCTTATTTTTTGCTAACACAACATCCTTTATGGACAGTACTTTTGAAGCTGAACCACCGTTACCTGGAATACCTAAAATAGTAATCAAGTCATTTCTAGATATATTATCAAGTGGAGCTTTTATCCAGAGTCAATACCTTGCCTCTTTTCAATGGCAAATTTTTAGCCAATTTGCAACTTTCATCGCTCAAGATAAATCACAGGAAATGTATGATGCTTTTAAAGAGTTGGGAGCAGATATTGTTGCAGGTAGAGTAAACCGTAAACAAGGAGGAGAATATCAACTACCAACGATTGAATTTAGTACAGCATTTGTTAATGTCTTCATTCCTTCCGTAATGATAGACTACGCTTACTATATTGATTATTGCCAAGAAATATTAGACTTTGATTGTAATTATCTAAAATGGAGTATCTTCTCCGATTTAATTACTAGCTGTGGCTGGTTTTTTCCTTATGAGAAAACGGTTTTTATTTGCGATCGCTAGTTTAGCTAAAAATATACTTAATTATTTAATACCGATTATCTTGTTGATAAGCTAAGTAAGTTGCTTCCAGAAACTGGCTATTACTATAGCCTTCGGGGACATTTTCTAAGAGAATAATTTCTTTTACCTGGTCTGCTAGTTTCCGACTTAGTTGATGTTGATATTCCAACATAATATTTTTCCGCCGTTGCAGAAAATCACGAATAGTAGCAAAGTCTTCGGGTAGTAAATTAGTCATCTCTGCTTCTATTTTTAACTGCACTGCTAAGTCTTCCGCCTCAGGGGAAATGGCAATCTTGCTTGATTTTGCACCCTGTTCTTCTTGAACTACTATTGTCCCTGCTACTAGATCTCCAATTCGCTTTTCTTGTGGAGAGAAAATAATAAAAAATACGCCAATAAAAAGCATGTCATCCACTGGTCTGAGTAATGCCCGTAAAATTGCTTGAGTTAATCTTTCTGGCTTACCATTGTCTCGAATAACTCTGATTTTAGTCCATTTCTTCCCTGGGGTTTGTCCTTGCCATAAGGTTTCTAGGACAACGAAATAGCCGACATAAATCGCAAATGTAGTCATGGCTTGAATTGCCCAAATCCACTGTGCTAGGCGATCTAAGATCCCATTAGTAATTAGACTGGGAACTAGTTGAAAGGCTAAAAAGGCACTAATCACCCACACTAGTAAAATGGTCAAGCCAAAAATAATATAATCAATGATCAGAGCAAAAGAGCGATTACCAATGCCTGCCAAGGTAAATTCTAGCTCGACGCTTTCGGGAGTTTGGAGATTAACCTGATTAAAAAAACGCATATATATTAAGCAGCCCAGAAACAATTTTAAAAATATTAATCATAAATTTAGGCTTTGAGTCTAGCTTGATCAACAACAAGAAACTGTGATTCTAAGCAGTAAATTACTTACGCCATCATTGATATTTGACCAACGGTCACTCGCAGGCACCTTCATTTTACGGAGGTGTACGGGTGACTGTGCATCATGACCTAGTTGTGAGTAAAATCGAACTGTTGTAACTTGATTGGATAGTGGTTATCTTTAGCACTTTTTGATAATTGCCCTTCCCAATCGAGAAATATCAATGTTTAATGATGATCGTTCAATGTATAGATTCATATTATGTCCCTAGGGTCATTCAAACAAGATGGTTTAGGCTGGCGCATAAATTTAATTAAACAAAGATTTAGTGAAGGTCTCGAATATCAGCTTTCTCAATTAGATTTAGATGCGGACTCTTGGGATTTAGAATTTCTTAAGTCTAAGTTACTATGGCAGATTATCAAGTTTTGCCTCTGGTCGATTATTGCCGTCTTGCTGGTGTGGATGACATGGCAGCTATGGTTACTATTTCGTCCTTATTGGAAACGTTGGCAAAGACCAAGCGATCGCCATTCTGCTTATAATCCTCCTGTCAAGACTCCCCAACTATCCGCAGTTGATTGGGTAGAGCGATCGCAATCTGCCAGAATTGAGGGGGATTATCGAACCTCAATTTTTTGCTTATATCAAGCCATGTTGCAGCTATTAGACGACAGGGACATAATTCCCACTCAACTAAGTCTAACGGATCAAGAATATCGGCGATCGCTATCCCAGATACAGGTGTCTCCTTTCCCTCCCTACGAATTACTATTGTCGATTCACCAAAGACTATGTTTTAGTAAGGCAGAAGCTAATCAAGCTCTGTTTGAAGAGTGTCAGCAAGCTTATCAGCAAATTGAGAATTAACCCCTAAACCCGACTCTAATGCCGAATTTTCGTCAACGTAAATGGTTATTGATTGGAATTGCGATCGCAATTATCGCCCTCCTCACCCTAGTTGCTGCCCCTAATAGTAGCGGTCGTAAAAATGATAGTGGCTCTACCTATGGACGTAATGCGGATGGCTATGGAGCCTGGTATAAATATATGTCTCAAAGAGAGATTCCTATTAAGCGTTGGCGTAAACCTGCTTCTCAGTTAATTAAAGATAATGTGCAAGACGTTACCTTAGTCCAAATCCTCAGTAAAGCAGATTTTCTAGCAGGTTTTGGAGAAATATCGAAATTAGAAAAAGACTGGCTTAAGCAAGGAAATACTTTAGTAATTATTGGTAATTTTCAACCTGCCACCGCTGCGCCTTTTCGCAGTATGGTCTCCTTGCATACCCATTCCTTCCAGGTAACTATTCCAATTTATGGATGGTACCATATCGCCAACTTCTGCCATCGTTTTTCTTGCAAAATATACTGTCGGATTTCTAGACTCTTCTTTCGTCATCATAGCTGTTGCCAACTTTGTTTCGAAATCTAAAACGGATTGTGCAAATTCAGATTTATCCCCTTTGTAATTAATGAATCCAAGCATTCTTTCGATGTGTGCTTTGTAGCTATCTCTCAACTCCACACTTTTTTCTTCATCGTCCAAATAATAATCTCTTTCAGGTAAACCAAGATTACCAGGTGCAAGATATAAGCCATTGACTGCGCTGTTCATTAAATCAGGAAATACAGCAAAACCAAATAAACCTCTATCTCCAATAAAAGCAGTTTCTACATTATAATGTTGAATATCCGCAATGGTTTGAATGGCATTTAACTTATCTAAATATGGCATGAGAGGTGCCACCCCTGTTTTATTCCGACCAGTCGTATCCATTGCTTGAGCATAAATAATGGCGACTTTTCCCTGATCTGTTTTGGGACCATAAGCACCACTTTGACTAGCTTCCTCCAAAACAGCCAATACATTTTCGCTTGACTTTTTGCGCAGCTCATCAAAACTTCCCCATCGAGGTCTATCTGGAGGTAGTTCTGTATTGTCTAGCCAAGTGCCGTTTACATATCGGAAGAAGTCGTCACCAGGCTTGACACTCAAATCCATATTGGAAAGATCTAATCCAGGAGAGGAATTCTCTTTCATCATTTTTTCTTTGGCCTTCATCTTTTCTTCAGCTATCACCTCTTCGGACATCATTTTTTCTTTGTCCATGTGTTCTTTGGCCATCATATCTTTTTTTGCCATCTCCTCTTTAACCATCATTTCTTCTTTTGCCATATGGTCTTTGGCCATCTGCGCCTTTTGTTCGGCATCTTGTACTACTGGTTTCTTGGTTGAGCAGGCGATAAAAAGGCTGATTGCAATAAGGAAAGTAAAATATTTCATTTGTGAATCTTCTGTTTATAATTCAATGTATATAAAATAAGACGGTATCTGATTATT
>CALLPS010000064.1 GCA_938015355.1 uncultured Pleurocapsa sp. | reverse complement strand
AATGAGAGATTTTTGCTATGTGCCATTAATATTGATTAACTTTTCTAAAGTGATTACGCAAAGAAATATAGAGGAGTCTGATTCTGATTTCATAAAAGTGTTATCATTCAAGCGGAGAATAAACAGATTAAAGATTAAGTTTGTACCCAGTATTCAAGGTTTTTCCGTAAAGTATTGAGCTATTTCTTTCCCAATAATCCTGTCTCTCTATACACAACACTCATTGAGAAGACAAATAAAATATGTCAATTTACGTAGGCAATTTATCTTATGAGGTCAATCAAGAAGACCTAAGTGAAGTTTTTACCGAATACGGAACTGTTAAACGGGTTCATATTCCCAGCGATCGCGAAACAGGTCGTCCCAGAGGATTTGCTTTTGTAGAGATGGAATCTGAAGACAATGAACAGAAGGCTATTGATGCTTTAGACGGAGCAGAATGGATGGGTCGTGATCTAAAAGTCAATAAAGCCAAACCTCGTGAAGATAGAAGTGGCGGTAGAAACAGACGTTTCTAAGGTTCCCTCTGATTCTGTTAAATCTAAAAATTAATGCTTCTTAAAAGTTTAATAAAGACTAGTCTTTTATTGCTCTTTGAGGGGCTTTTTTAGCTGGGAGAGATGGAGCCAGGATTAGAGAGAATTTGAGCTATCAATAGTAAAGTCAGCCCTAAAAAGCCTGAAGGAGCTTTGAGTGAAATCTGTATAGAGCTGACAGTATTTACAATATAGGTAAGCTGTGGCTTTCATGTGACAAATCAATGAATTTTTGATGACAGTTTTTATTGGTAACGGTTTTTAACTAAAATTCCTCTGATATAGCTCTTGTTTACCAGTCATAATGATAAGGATAGAGAAGTTTGCGGGAAGTATAAGAATATAGCTAGAAAAGGCTTGCTGAATTTTATCTCACACCACCCACTCACTTAAAATCACCACAATGCGTCAATTTTTAAAACAGACTTTTGCTAGCACTATTGGTAGCATAGTTGGGCTATTTCTTTTTCTTGGTCTCGGTGTCAGCGGGCTATTCCTAGTTTTATTAACGGCAGTTTCTGATGATGATGTCCAGGGAATCAAAGATAAATCAGTATTAGTTTTTGATTTATCAACTCAGGTGAGAGATTCTAAGCCTCCTGCCAACTTAGCCCAGGCGTTTTCTGGTCAAAAGCAAGAGATTATTACCCTGCGTCGAGTATTGCAGTCTATCGACAAAGCAACTAAGGACGATCGCATTGTAGCACTATTCTTAGATGGCAGACGGGGGGGGGGCTCCAATGGTTATGCAACTATGGAGGAAATTAGATTTGCTTTAGAAAAGTTTCAAGCTGCGGGAAAAAAAATAATTGCCTATGACGTAACTTTGAGTGAGCAAGAATATTATCTATCTTCTTTAGCTGACGAAGTGATTGTTAATCCCATGGGAATGATGGAACTTAATGGTTTAAGTTCTAAGCAAATGTTTTTTAAGGGTGCGTTGGAAAAATATGGAGTAGGAGTTCAGGTGATTCGGGTGGGAGATTATAAATCTGCCGTGGAGCCTTATATTCGTTCCGATCTAAGTCCCGCCAATCGAGAACAAACCAAAGCCTTGATCAGCGATCTGTGGAGTAAGTTTCTTAATACCGTAGCTGATAGTAGAGATTTAGATCCGAATCAGCTTCAAAAGCTAGTGGATGCCAACGGATATTTGGAACCCCAAGAGGCGAAGCAAGCAGGTTTAATTGAACGGGTTGGTTATTATGATAATGTGGCGACTAAGTTACGAAAACTGACTGGAGAAACCGAAGCCACAGATAGCTTTAGACAGGTAGATTTAGGAACCTATGCTGATCGCATGATACCGTCTTCAGAGGTCTCTTCTAATGCAGCGGAAAAAATTGCCGTGATCTATGCAGAAGGAGCAATTGTGGGAGGTAGAGGTAGCATTGAAACTATTGGTAGCGATCGCTTTGCGGAAGAGTTTCGGGAACTGAGAGAAGATGAGAGTGTTAAGGCGATTGTGCTGCGGGTCAATAGTCCTGGGGGTAGCGCAACGGCTTCAGAAGTCATTTTAAGAGAAATCTTGCTCACTAAAAAAGAAAAACCTGTGATTGTTTCCATGGGTAATGTTGCCGCTTCTGGAGGTTATTGGATTGCTGCGGGTGGTAATTATATCTTTGCCGAAGAAAATACTGTGACGGGTTCCATTGGCGTTTTTGGATTACTGTCTAATATCCAGGAAATTGCTAATGAACATGGTGTTACTTGGGATGTAGTTAAGACAGGAGAATTTGCCGATATTGGTTCTAATGTGCGACCCAAAACCGAAGCTGAGTTAGCTATTTATCAAAAATCAGTCAACAAAACCTATCGTCTATTCCTTAATAAAGTAGCTCGCTATCGTAATCTTCCGATAGAGAAAGTAAAAGAAATTGCTAGAGGTAGAGTTTGGTCAGGGAAAGAAGCCGTTAACATTGGTCTAGTTGATCGCATTGGTGGATTAGAAAATGCGATCGCTTATGCAGCGGAAAAAGCAGAATTGGGGAACAGTTGGCAACTAGAAGAATATCCTCAGCAAAATCGCTTTGAAACCCAGTTGCTTCAACATTTGTTTGATGTTGAATATTTACAATCCCAAGGAGTAATCGATCCTGTTACCACTGAATTTTTGAAGATT
>CALLPS010000063.1 GCA_938015355.1 uncultured Pleurocapsa sp. | reverse complement strand
CCTTCAACTTGACCTTTGAAGTAAGGATCAGCACTTTCTTGAGCTAAGATTACCGCAGCACCATAGGAATGATCATCTACTGCCCAAGACCAATCTCCGAGACTGCCAACTTTTCCTTTGAAATGATCTTCTGCTTTGGTTAAGTAGGATTGTTCTCCTGTCGCTTTATGTAACCAAGCTGCACCAGAAGCTAATTCATCGCCGTAACCACTCCAACTGGTATAGAAGGGATTAGCCGCCCCAACTGAATCGGAATATTTACCTTGATAGGTTTCGGCAAAATCATATAGTTGTTTGGCATTTTTCAATAGTTGATCCGCATACTGGTCATCTACTCCACGGAAAAGCATCGAAGCGGCAGCAAAAGCACTAGAAGTCGAAGCCGCGACATCACTTCCTGGATTAGCAGGATCGATCGCAAATGCGTTACGAGTGGTATTAGCTTCTACCGTTTCAGGAGCACCCCAATAACCGTGATCGTTGCCTCCGCCCCCTTCTCCTACCTGCACCCATAATTTAGAGGTTTGACCATTGCTAGTTTCATGAGCTTTGAGGAAGTAGTCTGTTCCCCATTTGACCGCATCCAATAATTCGTCAAACTGTCCCGATTGTTTGTAAGCGTCAGTATATTCGACACCACCCCAAGCCAGCATATTAACGGAAGCTGCCATAGGTTGACCAAATTTGACATGATCTCCCGCATCGAAGTAGCCACCTTCAAGGTCGCGCCCGACAGTACTACCATCGTTTAGAGTAGAATCAGAGCGCCATTCTAAACGGTTGTCCGCCCCTAAATCTCCCGAACGATTTGCTTCATAAAAGAGAAAGTTTTTTTGTAAAGCTTCGCCATAACGAAATTGACCCTGTTGTCCGACGGATTCACCGCTACTTTCAGGAATGTTAACTTGTGAGGAATTATTATCAGAAGTCTCTTCAATTACTGGTGCGATTGTTGCTGTCTCTGGTTTGCTCATCAATGCTTTTGGCATTTCCCCATCGTCATAGATGAAGTTAGGAGCGATCGCCTTTTGTCCATTATCTTGAACAATAAAGATCGGCTTAATAGACTCTCCTTGATTAAGGTCTACTTGCTCGTTTTGACCAGTGATGGTATAGCTACCATTACCGTTGTCTACTAGATCTACACCATAGGCTGCACTAATTTCATAAGGAAAATCAAAGTCTAATGACCAGCCTTTAGCTTCGGATTCTGCGGTGATATCTAGTTCTATTTTGTATCCGCCAGTCCAGTCTTCGGAAATTAAAGAGTTTGTCTTGATTTGTGTTGAATTAGTAGCCATATCGAGTAACTTTTTCGAGTAACTTGTTAATTAATTTTTTTAACTTGTTACCTTTATAAAAGCTTTACATTGACTTCACAGTGACTTCATAACTTTTGTCAGTTAGATCTCGATCACACAAATCAAGTAATCTCAGTCCCCTCTAGCATAATTTTCAAACCATTACTCATTACTCATTACTCATTACTCATTACTCATTACTCAATTTAACTACTGTCCTGCGAGGTATCGCTCTGGTTTCTAGATGATGATACTCTTCTGCTTGGGTCATTTTGAATTGCAATAACTCTGTTTGAACTAAATTAAACTGTTGTTGTGGTTTAGTTGGCTCAATTTCTAATGCCTGAAGAATTTCACTAGCGATCGCCTGAGCCAAGAGAGGAGGAACAGAATTACCAATCTGTCGGAAACCATGCCATTTAGTAGCATGAAACATGAACCAATCGGGATAGGAATGAAGACGGGCAGCCTCTCTCACGGTAATACAGCGAGGAGTAATCGGGTGAATCGGACGAGGGGAAGTAAATGCCCCACGATTACTAGCTGTCCCTGCTCTGAGAGTAATACACTGACCATTAAGATCGAGACGGTAAAAATGACTAATGCGATCGCTTTTTCCTGGAATTGTCGTTGCAAATCTGGCGATAGTTTTGGCGGTATGCTTTGTCCGTCGGCTACAGGTTAATAGTTGAGCATTATATTCTCTACCATAGGCATAATTATCTTTAACTAGAGCAGGGTTACGCAGCTTACTAGCATATTCGCTCGGTTGACCATAGTTGGCTGCTACCCAGTCTCTCTGCTCTAATTCTGGATAGTGATTCACTTCGGGAATATCACCAATGGCTTCTGCCACCGTGGGAGTAGCAAGGATCCCACAAGTACGAGATAAATTGTCTCGGGAAGACTTTTGGGATTTTTTAACAGCAGGCTTAGTCTTTGGTTGGGGATAGTTAGGCAAATTTAATTCCTGACGACAACCAAGTAGAAATAGTCGATGGCGATTTTGGGGGACTCCATAATCGGCTGCATTTAAGACTTGAGGATTTTCTGTCACCTGATAGCCAGACGCTTGAAACTCTTTAATTATTTTCTCCAGAATCTTTTTTTGCTTTCCAATGGTAATTCCCCGCACATTTTCCATCACGAAGTATTTGGGACGGAGATCGAGGACGAGGCGTGAGAAATTAAATACCAAAGAATTACGATCGTCACTTAGATCCCGTTTTCCCATGAGAGAGAAACCCTGACAGGGAGGTCCACCAAAAACAACATCAATATCGCGATCGCCAATTGCCGATTGCTCTCTAATTTCTTGGGCGTTAGTGTTGGTAACGCTGGTACAGATAGTTGTCCAGAAGGGAAAATTATATTCATGGACGCTAGCATGAATCGGATCAAGCTCTACTGCGGCTAAAACATCAAATCCCGCCTGTTCAAAACCAAGGGTCATTCCTCCTGCACCAGCAAATAGATCTACAGCTATTGGTCTTTGATGGTCAGTCATATATTATTGACGTTGCCTGTACTCAATCTAAGATTTTAATCTGATTGGTTAGTCATTGCATACCCCTAGGGGAAATATGGGACTGTTAACTTTTTAACTTTTTAACTTTTAACTTTATTTATCTTTTCTTTCACGAGAAGATCCTCGCATCTCGCCCTAAACCCTTTAGGAATCCGTGATAGACAATGTAACAAGGGCAAGCAGTTTCGACATATAATTTTCATGAATCAAAGCGAAAGCTAGTGATAGAATAGCTTTAGCGGTAAAGCGCATTTAAAAATTACAGGGATTGGCTTCCCCAACTTTAGATCGTCGGGACAAATATCGCCCTAAAAATTGTAATGGTGACGCGACTAGTAGGTTCAAGCTTGAAAGCACAGCCAAAACTTGTAAATAGAATTTAGTCCGTTTGCGGTCGGTGCGCCCGTTAACGTTAAATAAACAGCCCAGTAACGGCGTTCTGGCGGGGGTTATTACATATATTATGTACCTAGTCTAGTTAAGAGTCTATATGGGAATCCCTCGCGCTTCTCGCGACGGGAGGTTCAAGAGATGATGAAGAGTTATTAACAGAATGTATAAATTAAGAGGTTAAAAGCGTGGCAGAAATTCAATTTTCTAAAGGTGTGAAGGAAGATGTCATTCCTGATGTTAAAGTTACTCGCTCTAAAACAGGGAATACTGGGACTGCTACCTTTTATTTTGAGGACCCCAAAATTCTCAGTAAAGAAAGCAGTGATGAAATAACTGGGATGTATCTCGTTGACGATGAAGGGGAAATTTATAGTAAAGAAGTGAAAGGTAAATTTATCAACGGCGAGGCAAGAGCTATTGAAGCTGTGTTAATTATGAAATCAGCTGATGAGTTTGAACGCTTTGTTCGTTTTATGAATAAATATGCTGAAGAAAATGGTTTAGGTAAATCCTAATTAATTCTAGATATTAAATAAAAAAGTCAGGATAATTTTAAAAATACGGGGAATTTTGTTATATATGAATGAAATTCCCCGATAATGTGTTTTTACTCATGATTCCTCATCCAGATTCTCAAGAGATTAGCATTAAATGTGCCGTCATTACGGTCAGCGATACTCGTACCCCTGAAACTGACAATAGTGGTCAACTAATCCAGCAATTGTTACTAGATGCGAATCATCAAATCTCTTTTTATACCGTTGTCAGAGATGAGCCAAGTGAGATTCAAGAATTACTTTCCTATTGTGACTACCAATTTGAATTAGAAGCAATTATTTTTAATGGGGGGACAGGAATTGCACCGAGAGATACTACCTATGATGTAATTAGTAATTGGTTGACTAAAATTCTTCCTGGTTTTGGGGAAATATTTCGCTATCTCAGCTATCAAGAAATTGGCTCCAGAGCGATCGCTTCTAGGGCTGTAGCGGGGGTCAAAAATCAAAAGCTAATATTCTCTCTTCCTGGATCTTCTAACGCGGTTAAGTTAGCCATGAATCAGCTAATCTTGCCTGAATTAAATCATTTAGTTAAACAAGTTCAGGGCAAAAAATAGAGTTAAAAACAAATAATAACCAACAATACTGATTTTTGTAAAGTGAATATTAATTAATATTTTCTTTATACATATTTTTGTTAAATTAAAAAATCTTAGACATTAAATAATATTGTGTTTAAATATGGTTAGAGAAATTTATCACTAGATATATTTCTGGTTCTGTTGTAGTTGCCAATAAAATTAGTTAATTATGGTTTTTCAACTGTTTACTACTTTTAAAAGCTCTAGGGCGATCGCCTTAATCTTACTATTAGCTAGTGAGACACAATGTTTGGCTTCTGAGTATATTTTTACTGCGCCTCCCGAGGTGGGGCAGGAGTTAATAGAAATTCCCTCTAGGGAAACAGAATATCCACTATATGAATGTGACATGGAAACGGAAACGGATTCCGAAGCTATAATAGATGCTCATGAATGTGACTGTGTGGATTGTGAGGAGATAACTCAAGAATCTACACCAGAAGAAAAAATATCCTCTAAAAATAAACAAAATAGGATAATTAATCATGGAGCAATTGATTGATTGTATCCAAATATCTTTAAACTTATTTAATCAAAGTACAGTCCGTATTCTTTGGAACTTATTTCTCGCTTTTATTCCGCTGCTTCTTAGTTTTTATTTATTTCGTTTATCAGCTATACGTAATATATATTGGTGGGTAATTTTACTGATTTTTATCTCATTTTTACCCAATGCACCCTATGTTTTAACTGATTCAATTCATATTATTGAACTCAGTCAAAGAAACTATCCCCAGTGGGCAATTATTCTGGTTTTAATTCCTCAATACACATTATTTATTCTGGCTGGGTTTGAAGCCTATGTCATATCCTTGACTCGTTTAGATAATTACCTGACTAATTTAGTAACGACAAAATATTTAGGGTTGATTGATGCCATTGTCCATAGTTTATGTGTCGTGGGTATTTATATCGGTAGATTTGAAAGATTTAATAGCTGGGACTTTATCAATAAGCCAGGAAAAGTGCTGCTGACCACGACTCAGGATCTACTTAATGGGAAGAAACTGTTAAGTATGGCGATCGCTTTTTTACTGATTTGGTTACTAACGGAGTTTACTAAGTTGGTCAATGACAAGATCAGATTAAGAGTAAGAATCTGACCTAAAAATTCAGAATATTTATATCTTTGGTTAGATATACAAACAGCATGATTTCAGTTATTAATTGAGTTATTAACCCTATTGTGCCTAAAGTGACAAAAGAGGCTTAGTCAGGGATTTATCTTTAATAAAATTACCAACTTATAAATTATGTCGAAAACAACACAATCAGAAAACCCTATCGTTGACATAATTTCTCTAGTAGGGAATGTAACCCAGACTTTAACTGCCGAAACTCAAAAAATCCTCGAAAAGACAACTGCCTCTACGGGACAAACATTAGACTGGATCTCGTCTAACCCTCTACTCAAAGCAGCCGATAATATTATTGGTTTAGATTGGCTGATGACTTTTTTAGGTAAGGTTGACACCTCTAAAATCAAGGCGACTGTTGCAGAAATGCGATCGCAATATCCCGATGATACACCAGATCAAATTGCCCGCCATTTAATTATCCAGAAAACTTGGAAAGGTGGACGGTTGGGATTATTGACTAATGTTATTCCTCCCATTGCCGCTTTATTTTTGGGAGTAGAATTAATTGCTACTACTAAGCTGCAAACCGAAATGGTTTATGAGATTGCAGCAGCTTATAATCTGGACTTAGAAGATCCAGCTAGACGAGGTGAGGTTTTAGCCATCTTTGGTTTATCCCTTGGTGCAGATGTTTTAAAAACAGGTTTGACTGTAGTTGAAATGATTCCTGGTATCGGTGCGGTGGTTGGTGCTTCTACTAATGCAGCGATGTTGTATGTTTTAGGACAAACAGCCTGTCGTTTTTATCAAAATAAAGTTTCTGATACACAGCTTGTACCGATGCAGCAAGAAACTGATACTGATTGGCAAGTAGCTTTAAATCAGTCTAAAGTGATGGATCGTATTTTGGCGCACATGGTGCAGGTTAGTTATCCAGCAGAAGATTGGACAGAAATTTTACCTAAAATAAAAGAAATATCTCCCGCCTCAATAGCAACTATTGCTACAAATCTCAAACATCCCCAAGATATATCAGCCCTAACTGATGAGTTGATTCCTGAGTTTGCACCTTTGACTCTAAACAGATGTTATGAGATTGCTATGTCTAACGGTAATATTACTCTGGAAGAACAAGAAATATTGAGTCAGATTGCGGTTAAATTTAATTTAGATCTCTCAGCAGTAGGTATTAAGAATTCTTCAGCAACACCAGGATAATCATTGACGACTTGTAACTATTCAAGAGTACCCCCATGTTCGGG
>CALLPS010000062.1 GCA_938015355.1 uncultured Pleurocapsa sp. | reverse complement strand
TACATAAGGAATCAAAGTCTGTGGTGTTTGCTCTAAATCCCAAGGACAACCCCCATCGGGAGATCTCAGTTGAGCAACGACTTCAATCAAACGCTGTAAGGCAGTCAAAATAGACTGATAAGTTCGAGAATTAGCATTCATACTTTGTCTAACTTTGTCTAATCTGCAAGAGGAGAAGGTATTTGTTGACTGTTGACTTCTTACGAAGTTTACTTATCCGAAGGTGTATCCTTTAGGACGACGGAGGGAACCTCCGCAACGTAACTTCACGCTGTTTACTGTTAACTGCTTCTTGCCTGTTTAATCATTGCCACTAGAGTGTGATGGGCATCTTCGGCATCTTTCAGGGTGTGGTCGAATTCGACTCTTACAGGAACTGCTTCTCCAGCAATTTGGGCAGAAATATTCATTCCTTGAGGATCGATGGAATTCATCGTTGCCGTTTCTGCTTCAAGGGCATTGCCATAGACTCTGGCATATAGAGCGATCGCTTCACTATGATCTTCGTTCATATGTTTACAAATGCGATCGCTAATTGCAGGAGTAATCGGGTCAGACATAATGGATTTTTGAGGTTAGGTTGGAAATCAGTTTTATCTATTCTATTATCACAGTAAACCGTTCACTACCATAACTCTAGAGCAACTCAATGTTTCTTACCTTACGGATTGTCTGAGGCAAAACCCCAACTAATAGAGCAAAAGCCTCGTCAGGAAGATCGGCTACCGTTGCCATATCAAACCAATGTTCAAATTGATTCAAAATAACCTGAGCTCTTTCTGTTGGCTGGGGATTATCAATAATCTGTTTGGTTAACCTAACCCACTGCCTCCGCATTTTATAGGCTTGCTTTTTTTCTTGAGAGTTTTGGGGGGAAACGAGAGAAATACCGCCGACGGCTAAAACATTAGTCACTCCTAAATCAAATTCTCCACCAATAATTGCCCCCGGTCCAGCAAATTCAGCATGGTACTTTTTGTAGAGGATCAACCCATTTTTGCGGCGGGGATTGACTACCAATAATTCTTTAGCTTCTAACTGTTCTAAAAGCTGTTGGATATTATCCAGAGCTAAAATACCAGAGCTGGAATGTCCTAATTGGTCAATTTTAATCTTACTATCTGTTTTTTTCTCGTTCACTCTTTGAGTACCATCGCCCAAGCTCGTAAAACCTTAGCAGATTAATTTAAATTTAGCATCATAACTTTCAAATGAACACCAAATATTTACTCTGTTTGAATTTGTTTACGTAATAGTAGGCGAGGTGAATAATCAAACCATAAATTGCCCCAATTTGCCTCTACCTGGGCTATTTGATAGCCATTATTACAGTACAGTTGCTTGGCAGCATCATTGCTGTCCAAAACATGTAGGCGAGTTTCTTGATAGCCCCAATCTAAAGCAGTTTGTTCACACTGAGTTAAAAGTTGATGACCAATACCCAGGCGACGGAAATCTGGAGCCACTGCAAGATTAGAAATATAGGGATATTGAGGAGTTGTTGACCATAAAAAAGAAGACCGTAGAGCTATCTCTATGGTGCCGACAACCACAATCCTTGAATCAGATTCGGGTACCTGAATTTGGTTATTTGGCAGGGCTAACTTGGCAACAAAACAACGATAGAGGGGAGATTGGGAACGGAGACGGTAGCGTAAATCCTCATTGATAGTAAATTGTAGAAATGGGTAGATCCAGTTGGCAAAGTTAGGGAAATCATAAAAACTCTGAACCAAAATCGTGCTAGTTGCTTTGGTATCTTCTGCTGTAGCAGGATGGATAGTTAACTTTAAGTCCCGATTAACATGATGATCAAGAGATTTTAAAACCATTAAATAAGAAGTAAATTCAAATTTTTTAATTATTGTAGTTCGTAGATCAAAATTAGTGAGTTTTTTCTGGTTTGTTGGGGAACAATAGCATTAATTCTCGATGTTAATTAGATAATAATTATTTAAATCTAAGACATTAAGAGTTGGAATTGCTCTGTTAATTAGTTTATAGCCTCTTTATAAGTGGTGTCGTTGATCAACTGTATTTGATTGCAAGCCACAATTAAAATTAATGCTTCAATGTGAACATAGCCAGTTAATCAGCGATTTGTCTTGGTCCAAGATAGGTCAATCTATAGTTGATGCAGTCGGTCAATTGCTCAATATAGATATAGATATCGTTATACTACATCTTGATAAATTACATTGGGATGGTGAAAAATATTTCTTCTACCAGAAACTTAACGCAGAAGTTCCCCACATAGACCATGACTTACTAAAGTTAACAGTTGTACCCCATTCTCGATTTATCTTTAATGACAGCTTAACTATTAATTGGTATGAAGCCAAAAAATCTGAGCTGCCAATTGTTACTTACAAAGCCTGTTTAAAAGGCAAAATAGAATCTTCTCTAGTTATTCCGTTGTTTACTCAGAGTAATTTGGCGGCTTCTTTGACAATACATCGCCTTCACCCCAACAGTTGGCAGGAACAAGAAGTATCTGCTGCCAAAATAATGGCAACCCAGGCAAATCTGATGCTATCTCAAATGTTAGCCAGGGAGAAGTTATTAGAATTAGCTCACCGAGAAACCACCATTAATCGTATTACTGCTACAATTCGTTCCAGTTTAGAGCCTCCAGTAATGTTTGCTGCGATCGCCAAAGAATTGGGAGAAGCACTACAAGTAGATGGTTGTACTCTTTCTCTCTGGACGAAACACGATCAGTTTGTTGAGTGCGTGGGCTTATATAATCCTCATGAATCCCAAGCAATAATTCAAAGTTCTTCTGATTGGCAGCAAGCAAGCAGCTCCAGCGTGCCCATCTTAGAAAATCCGATTTTACAAGCGCTGTTGTTTAAGAAAAAAACTATCGATCTATCTGATTTAGAACAACAGAAAAAACTGGCTCGCTATGAACTTCCCTGGCACTCTAAAGCCAGAGCGTTAATGATCGTACCGCTAATTGTGGAACAAGAGATTATTGGTAGTATAACTCTCCGACAGTCTGATGCTTCTCGCAATTGGAGTGAATCTGAAATTGAGCTAGCAGAAGCCGTTGCTGACCAAGCCGCGATCGCCATTGCCCAGGTTCTTACTCATCAGCAGGTAATAGAATTAGCTCACCGAGAAACCACTATTAATCGGATTACGACCACAATTCGTTCCAGCTTAGAGCCTCCAGTAATGTTTGCTGCGATCGCCAAAGAATTAGGAGAAACTCTACAAGTAGATGGCTGTACTCTCTCTCTTTGGACGAAAGACGATCAGTTTGTTAAGTGTGTTGGCTTGTATAATCCTCATGAACCCCAAAAGATTATTAAAGATTCTCCCGATTGGCAGCAAGCTACCACTTCCAGCGTACCAATCTCGGAAAATCCGATCTTACAAGCTTTGTTGTTTAAGAAAAAGACGATTAATTTATCTGATTTAGAACAACAAAAAAAACTGGCTCGTTATGAACTTCCCTGGCACTCTAAAGCCAGAGCATTAATGATTGTACCCTTGATTGTGGAAGAGGAGATTATTGGCAGTATTACCCTCAGACAGTCTGATGATTCTCGCAACTGGAATTCATCAGAAATCGAGCTAGCAGAAGCTGTTGCCGACCAAGCAGCGATCGCGGTTCAACAAGCTAAACTATATCAAAAGCTGCAAATTGAGGAACAAAAGGTCAGAAGACTCAATAATTACCTCACTGAATCGGTCTTAAAACGATTCTTACCAGAAACAATCGTCAACAAAGCAGCAACAGGAAAACTTTCTCTTGACTTAACTCCTGAACCTCGTCGTATTACAGTTTTATTTTGTGACTTAGTGGACTTCACCAATCTATCGAGTCAGTTAGAAGTTGTTTTGTTGGCAGAAATACTTAACGAGTATTTAGAAGCCATGACTAAAGCCGTATTTGATCGCGGTGGAACAGTAGATAAGTTTATCGGGGATGGTCTTATGGCAATGTTTGGTGCGCCAGAGGACTTGTCCTGTCCCGAACAAGCTCAAAGAGCGATCGCTACTGCGAAAACAATGTATTTTTATCTACAAAAGCTCAATGAACGCTGGCAAGCTAAAACTATTAGGACAGATAATCAAAAAATTCCGATTTTGAAAATGCGTTGCGGTATCCATCAAGGAAAAGCAGTGGTAGGAATGTTTGGTGGGAGTCAAAGAAAAGACTATACTGCGGTAGGTAAGGTGGTCAATATTGCTGCTCGTCTAGAAGGCGTTGCTGCTCCTAACAGTATTTTGATTTCAGAAACCGTAGCTAATTGTTTAGAAAATAAAATAAATTGGGGACAAGGACACAATTTTAGGCTTAAAGGAATTGAGGGCGACTTCCGTGCCTTTATGCTAGGGATTAAAAATAGTTAACTTTCAAGAAAGATGAGCTAGTGCTGTGTCAATTTTTAATTGACGGTTAAAGGTTAAAGGTATTGTATAAAATTAACCATCATTAATTACTTAACTAAGGGCTAGAAACTTTTTCTCAAAAAAAAAAGCTGGCAATTATGCCAGCCTTAATCATACTGTTACGAAATCTGTTACAAAATTTGCATCTTTGAAGTTAAAAATTTACTGTTTTAACCTCCAGCAACGGCAGGAACGATACTTACTTCGTCACCATCATTAAGTGTGGTATCTGTATATTGTAAAAAGCGAATGTCTTCACTGTTAACGTAGAGATTTAAGAACTTGCGGGGTTTACCACTCTCATCACAAATACGAGACTTAATACCTGGAAAATTGTCTTCTAGGGCTTCAATTAGTTGATCAATATTCTTGCCATCACATTCGATAGTAGCTTGATTGTTGGTGAACTTTTGCAGAGGAGTTGGAACTAATACTGTAACGGTCATAATCGATTGAAAAAGAATAAATGGTAAATAAAACTTTCTGGGACTTGCAACTAACTAATGACTAAACGCTAGTGACTAAACGCTAGCTTGCTGCCAATCAAGACGCTCAAGAGTACGAGAACGTTCTAGAGCATGCTCAAAGCTTTCTAGTTTGGGGTCAATAGTTAGGGGCTCACCGATATATCCCTGTACTGCTTCTTGAGTTTTCAAGCCATTGCCAGTGATGTAAACAACTGTTTTCTCATCAGGATTGATTTTACCCGCTTCCACTAGCTTTTTAAGAACGGCGATGGTAGTGCCACCAGCAGTTTCCGTAAAGATACCTTCGGTTTCTGCTAAAAGCTTCATCCCTTCAATGATTTCTGCATCGGTAACAGATTCGATATTACCATTAGTTTTGCGGGCAACCTCTAAAGCATAGAAACCATCAGCAGGATTTCCGATCGCAATTGATTTGGCAATTGTATTGGGTTTAACAGGAGTAACGAAGTCTCTACCTTCTTTGAATGCTTGGGCGATGGGAGAACAGCCTTCTGCTTGCGCACCACTAAAGCGAACTGGCTTGTCGTCAACTAAACCAACTTTAACAAACTCGTTAAAACCTTTATAGATTTTGGTGAACAATGACCCCGAAGCCAAAGGTGCCACGATATGATCGGGAAGTTCCCATCCTAGTTGTTCGGCAACTTCATAACCCAAAGTTTTGGAACCTTCGGAATAGTAAGGACGAAGATTAATGTTGACGAAACCCCAGCCATAGCTGTTACCTACTTCTGAACAAAGACGATTTACCTGATCGTAGTTCCCTTTAACCGCCATTACGGTAGGATTGTAAATCAGTGTCCCCATTACTTTTCCTGCTTCTAAATCCGCAGGAATAAATACGCAACAGTCCATCCCTGCATGAGCTGCGATCGCCGCTGTAGAATTAGCTAGGTTACCAGTACTAGCACAGGAAACTGTGGAAAATCCTAGTTCTCTGGCACGAGTTAATGCCACTGACACTACCCGATCTTTAAAACTGAGGGTAGGCATGTTAACCGCATCGTTTTTAATGTAGAGATTTTTTAGACCCAGACGACGGGCTAAACGATTGGATTTAACCAGAGGAGTCATCCCTGTCCCCACATCAATGGGATTGTCACTTTCTACAGGTAAAAATGCTTTGTAACGCCAGATCGAATTTGGTCCTGCGGCGATACTTTCTCGGCTAACTTGACGACGAATTTCGTCATAGTCGTAAGCAACTTCCAGAGGGGAAAAAGTTTCCTCGCACACATTAAGCGCTTCCAGAGGATATTTTACGCCACCTTCTTTGGATACGAGATTAGTAAAAGTTCTTCCCTTCGTGGTTTTGATGGGTGTCTGAGTCATGGTTAAACATTTATTTCGTCAACAGTTATTGGATACTATCACAGGTAAAAACCACGAGTCAAACATACCCGACTATTTTTGTCGGGATTAATAATTA
>CALLPS010000061.1 GCA_938015355.1 uncultured Pleurocapsa sp. | reverse complement strand
ATATCTGCATCTTCTCCTCTCTCCATAAAACCAGTAAAACGAGAGCAGAGCAGAATGGTTAAAGTTCCTGCCGAACAACTGGAACGTCTGAATGATTTATCTAGTAAATTGATCTTAGAACGGAATGCGGCGGTATTGCGTCTTAATCAGCTACGGGACTTTGTAAGTTTAACTAGAGTCAGGATGCGTCGTTTGGAACAGTCTAGTAATCAACTTCGTAAGCTATACGACTGGGCTTCTTTAGAAGGAATGTTATCCCCTGCTCAACCTGTATCTACCTCCGCAAACTCTACCTGGGAAAATATTTCTAGCTTATCTACAGAGTTATCTACAGAAGAGAAATTTGATGCTTTAGAAATGGATCGTTATAACGATCTGCATCTATTGTCTCAAGAACAAATGGAGACTATCGTTCAACTTCAGGAAGTAACTACTGATATTGACTTAGGTGTCCAGGAAATGGGTCAGGTTGTTCGCGATTTTAGCTACACAACCCGAGAATTACAACAAAGTGTTACCCGAACTCAAATGCGTCCTTTTGCCGAACTAGTAGGACGTTTCCCAAGGTTAATTCGAGATCTATCCTCTCAACATGACAAGGAAGCTAATCTGATCATTGAAGGTAAGACAACTCAAATTGACCGTCAGGCGATCGAATTTTTGAGTGACCCTTTAACGCACCTATTACGTAATGCTTTTGACCATGGTTTAGAAGATAGAGCAACTCGAATCGCGGCAGGAAAGAACCCTGTAGGTAATATTGTTTTAAAAGCGGAGCAAAAAGGCAATCAGACTATTATTACGATCACTGATGATGGAGGAGGAATAAATACCCAGAAAATTCGCACACGTTTGTTAAAAATGGGTCTGTCTCAGGCTGAAGTTGACCAAATTTCTGAGGCAGACGTGGTGGATGCGATTTTTGAACCAGGTTTTAGTACTGCTGACCAAGTTACAGAACTGTCTGGACGTGGTGTCGGGATGGATGTGGTACGTTCTAATCTACAGCAAATTCGCGGTGATATTCAGGTTAAAACGAAATTAGGTCAGGGAACTAGCTTTATCATTTCTGTACCTCTATCCTTGCTGGTACTGCGGGTGGTCATTGTCGAAAGTGGGGGAATGGTTTTTGCCCTACCTGTTCATAGCATCAAAGAAATTATCAAGTTTGATTCAGATTCAGTTACCTCGAACAATCAACAAGAATTTGTCGATTGGAACAATCAGTCCGTTCATCTAATTCGACCTCAAAAACACTTGAGATTCCAAAGACCAAGCAAAGCGTTTGAAATGTCAGGAGTTGCTAAGATTGTGCATCCTACCATCCTAATTTTTGAAGAGGCTAATAAACTCCAAGGTATTTACCTGGAAAAATATTGGAACGAACAAGAGGTAGCAATTAGATCTGTGAATACTTCAATTTCTTTATTCCCTGGATTTACAGGCTCCACTGTACTAGGGGATGGTCGGGTAATTCCGCTGATTGAACCGAATGCTTTTTATAAAGGAATTGCCAAACAACAGCGCGCTTCTTTTTCTACTCTGACAACATCGACTACTGTTAATGATATTCCTAGCTCAAGTTTCCCCGCTGCTGATATTTCAACTGTGCTAATCGTTGATGATTCGGTTAATGTTAGACGTTATTTAGCTGGGATTCTGGAGCGTAACGGTTACCGAGTGGAAGAAGCTAAAGATGGTCAAGATGCGGTAGATAAATTAGTTGGCGGATTACAGGTACAGGCAGTAATTTGTGATGTGGAGATGCCCAGGTTGGATGGCTATGGTGTTTTGAGCGAAATTAAGTCTGATCCTCAATTTGAACATCTTCCCATCGCCATGTTGACTTCCCGTAGTAATGATAAACACCGCAAGCTGGCAATGAAACTGGGAGCCTCGGCTTATTTTTCCAAGCCTTTTAATGAGCAGGAAATGCTAAAGACTCTAACTAGTTTAATTGTGGGTAGTCCTGTATCAGGTTAAATTTCTGGGGCGTATTCTGGTTAATCGAGGATTTTGTTGTTATCCTGAATGCTGCTTTAAACCGTAATTTGAGCGTATGATACCGAACCAACAGCCTAATCCTCAGATTCCTCATTGTGCCTGGAAACGTCCCATCGGCAAAGGGTGGTCAGATCCCTATACTGTGCGCTATGCCAGTAATTTAGATGATGGACCTTGGCATGGCATGCCTTTAGGAGGAATGGGGGCAGGGTGTATTGGTAGGTCAACTAAAGGAGATTTTAACCTCTGGCACTTGGATGGAGGAGAGCATATTTTTAAATCTCTTCCTGCTTGTCAGTTTAGTGTTTTTGAACAGACAGAATCCGAGACTCAGGCTTATGCCATGTGTACGGAAGCCCCAGAGGATGATACTTTATCCAGTTGGTCATGGTATCCCCAGGAGAAAGGGACATATAGTGCGCTGTATCCCCGCAGTTGGTATGAGTATCAAGATGTCTTTGCTGCCCAGATAACTTGTGAGCAGTCTTCCCCCATTTGGGCGGAGAATTATCAGGAAGCTAGCTATCCCATAGTTAATTTTGATTGGACGGTACATAACCCCACCGACAAGCCAATTACTTTGAGTATTATGCTAACGTGGCAAAATACTGTGGGCTGGTTTACCAATGCGATTAAATCGCCGACGGTTAAAGTACGGGATGATGGTAGCCCTGAATATGAATATCAACCTAAGTGGCGGGATAGTACGGGTAACTATAATGAATGGATACAGGATAATTATCGGGTAGGTTGTTTATTAAATCGGGTGCAGCCCCATGAGAATGTTCAAGAGGGAGATGGACAAATTGCGATCGCCTCAGTCTATAATCCTAGTGTAGAAGTTTTTTATCTTAGCCGTTGGAATCCTGATGGTGATGGGGCAGAAGTCTGGGACAATTTTGCCATCGATGGATCTCTGTCTGACTTACAGGATGAAACTCCTGCTGATCCTGGAGAACAAATTGCCTGTGCGATCGCAATTCGGTTTACTATTAAGCCAGGTAAGACTAAGAAAATTCCCTTTACTTTGACTTGGGACTTGCCGATAACTGAATTTAAGCAAGGTGTTAATTATTACCGTCGCTATACGGACTTTTTTGGGCGCAATGGTAAGAATGCCTGGAGTATGGTGCGGACTTCCCTCAAGCATAGTGATATGTGGCGGGAGAATATTATTGCTTGGCAACAGCCGATTTTAAATAGGGATGATTTACCTGACTGGTTTAAGATGGCACTGTTTAACGAGCTATATTTATTAGCTGATGGTGGTACTCTGTGGACAGCAGCCTCGGAAAACGATCCTGTAGGGCAGTTTGGAGTTTTGGAATGTATTGACTATCGCTGGTATGAAAGTCTAGACGTGCGCTTATATGGTTCATTTGGCTTGATGATGCTCTGGTCACGCTTGGATAAATCTATCTTGGAAGCTTTTGCTAGGGCAATTCCCCATCATGATGATACACCCCGCATTGTCGGTTACGATCGCTCTAGTGCTATCAGAAAGGAAGCTGGTGCTACACCTCATGATCTCGGCGCACCGAATGAACATCCCTGGGTAGAAACTAATTATACTTCCTATCAAGACTGTAACCAGTGGAAAGATTTGCCTAGTGATTTTGTCTTGCAAGTATATCGAGACTATTTACTTACGGGAGATAAAGACACGGACTTTCTTTGGGAATGTTGGGACAGTATTGTTCTTACTCTGGTATATCTCAAAAAATTTGATCGCGACCATGATGGTATTCCTGAAAACTCTGGCGCACCCGATCAAACCTTCGATGACTGGAAGTTAAAAGGCATCAGTGCTTACTGTGGTGGACTTTGGATAGCTGCCTTGGAAGCAGCAATTAAAATTGGCAAGATTTTAATTAATAATCCACCAAAGAATCTCAAACTACAACCCGTAGATTTTCCTACAGGTATAGAGAATACTATTAATAATTATAATAGCTGGTTGCATCAGGCGCGATCGCTTTATCATGATGCTCTCTGGAATGGTGAATATTATCGTCTCGATACGGAAAGTGGCTCAAACGTAGTCATGGCGGATCAACTTTGTGGGCAATTTTATGCTCGTTTATTGGGTTTACCCAACGTAGTGGAAGATCAATATACTAAGTCTACTTTGAATAAAGTTTATGATGCTTGTTTCCTCAAATTCCATGATGGTAAATATGGCGCAGCCAATGGTGTTTTACCCGATGGTAGTGCAGTAAATCCTGATGATACTCATCCATTAGAAGTATGGACAGGAATTAATTTTGGTTTGGCTGCTTTTATGTTGCAAATGGATATGAAGGAAGAGGCATTTAAGTTAACGGAAACTGTGGTTAAGCAGGTGTATGAGAATGGGTTGCAGTTTCGGACACCTGAAGCGATTACTGCGGTAGGGACTTTTCGCGCGAGTCATTATTTAAGAGCGATGGCTATTTGGGGTGTTTATGGTGTTTTGTGTGGGTGGGAGTAGTTTCTCGCCCTAGAGGACTAGCTGAGTACATGCGGCTTATCCGAAGGTGTATCCTTTTTTAGAAATATTATTTCAAGATGGAATTAATTTAAAAGTATTTGCCTACGCCTTTAACGAATCAAATATAAAAATTTACGACACTACAGGAGAAGAACTTTATTTAAGCTGTTAAGCGTTTAAATTAGTATAATGATGGAGTTAAGAAAGAACGGTCATTAACGTGAAATGCATCCAGAAGGGAAAACCTTTTATTCATCAGCATAAAAACGATAAAAAAGATAACTATCTTGAAAAGGGTGTTCATTCGTTACATGATGAATAATTCCTCTTTCTACTAGTATTTGTCCTAATTCGATCGCTTCTTCTCTTTGAAAATCTTGGGTCTCTACAATCCAATCGATAGCCTCGGAGCCTACAAAACAACCAGGATAAAAGCTCAAATGATAACGACGATCTGCTATTTTCAAGCCATGACCACCACGCATTTCTTTGACTAATTCATCTAGATCAATTTCAGTAAGTTTGTCTTCAAAAGAGTTTAATAGTAATGCTGTCTTATTATGATTAATCTTATTCTTATTATCAGTATAAACTATATTTTCTTTGGCAATATTTTCTCTTAATATATGGGAATTAATTCCTTGAGAACCTAACCAGATTGATAATAATTTCTCTAATCTCGGAGAACTAAGATTAACATCTGCTTGAGGGAACGGAACATCAATATTATAGCGACGAAAACTAGACATTATTAAATAATTCAAATCGCTAGTAATTCGGAATTGCTTTTTAGGATCTTTAATCCACACTAGAAGCTCAAAATCTAGGGAACTATCATTAAACTTCTGGAAAAATATTTGTGGACGAGGAGTAGCTAAAATCTCTGAATGATTTTTGGCAGCACAAAGTAATGCAGTCTTAACTCTCCTAATATCAGAATTATAACTAACTCCCACAGGAATTCTTAGTCGAGAAAGAGAGTCTCGATGATTCCAATTAATTAATTGATTGTCTAGGAGTTGGGAATTAGGAACAATAATGCTGACATGATCGGTCGTCAAGATTTCTGTGCTGCGGGCACCAATACTTTTGACAGTGCCAATCAAATCATCAATTTTAATTAAATCACCAACTTTTATCGGTCTTTCTAAAATTAAAATTAGACCACTCAAAAAATTGTTAGCAATATTTTGTAAACCAAAACCAATCCCAACCCCTAGTACACTTGCAGCAAGGACTAGTGCCCCCACATCTATCCCCCAACTTTGCCATAAAATAATTAACCCTAAAGCAGTAAAAACATATCGCAAACAGATCGCGATGACATCTTGAATAGCTGGCTCGGTAATAGTTTTCTTTAAAATAAAATGTTTTAAAAGATTAGTAATAGTCCTAATTACAAACCAAGTAATGACCGTAAATACTACTAGTAAGAGTAATTCAAGAGCAGAATAGGATTTACTATCAAAATTAACTAGAGGTGAATTAAGCCAATAGCGCCAAATGCGAGTTTGGGGAAATAAATTGGTAATATAAAAAAATACATATATCCATATTCCTAACTGAAAGGCGAGTAAAATAAATTGACACCACTGAATAAATAATCTATGCCAGGAACTTAGTTTTGATTGTTTCCTCGATACTTTTACCATTCTGCGGTAACTAAAGCCACGCAAAAATTGAATTCCTATATGAATGGCGATCGCAAAAAAAACCATCAAAAAAGCCATCAAAGACGCTTTACTTTTATAGGTAGCAGTTCTCTCTTTTTGACCCCGATCCAAAGTTTTTTGAATCTTATTTTTCCATAACAAAGCTTGATTATAAGGATTGGCAGCGGCAATAACATCTGCTTGCGTAACAGTTAATAAATGCCGCTTGCTACTTGTATTTTGGATCGTAATTTGTTGATCCACCATGACAATATCAATGGTTATATCTTGGGATGAACTTAAGGTATCAATTAAGCTTTGATTAATTTGCTCTGCCCTTTCTGACGCAGAAAAAATACCAAATTTACCTACCGTAAAAATAACTTGACCATCTACAACTACGGGAGCCTTACTAGGAGT
>CALLPS010000060.1 GCA_938015355.1 uncultured Pleurocapsa sp. | reverse complement strand
TATCTTCTACGTCGTCGTCCGCCACCAAAACTACGGCTTGGTCTTCTTACGCCACTACTACCAAAACTACTAGGGCGTTTGAGCTGCTTTGCTCTATTTTTTCCAGATGAACGCAGAGTACTAGAACCCACGCCAGATCCCGTAGCCCGACTCTTATTTTTCAGAGTTTTACGCGCCTTATTATTAGACCCATTGCTAACACTGCCTGTAGTTCTTAAAGTACGACGGTTTTTGACCGCTGCGGGGGGTTCGTTATGACGTTCTTGATAACGATTAACAGCCTGGGAATAGCTACGTCCATAGCCACCATAACCAGTTAAAACTCCTCCTGGTTGATACATGGGGGGAACATAGTATTGAGGTCTAAACAACATACTGCCAATAGCTTGTCCTGCCAAAGCCCCAGCAAAAGGAGTCCAGAAGCTTGACTCTCTTCTAACAACTACCGTTTGAGTTTGACCAGTTTGGGGGTCGTTTGCCGTTTCGGTCACATTATGGACATATTCAATTTTAAAATCTTCAGTTAGATACATCACAGGTTGACTATTCTCTACCTGAAGATAAGTTTTTTCCCCATTCGCTAGATCCTCTTCGCTGATTCGCGCCATTTGAAGTTGTGATGTTTGCAGTACAGGAGGACTTCCCGCAGGAGTATTCAATAACATTAAACTATACTCCCCACTAACATCGTCATAAGTAGCTTGCTGCACAGGATACTTACCATCACTGATGGAGGTTGGTGCAGCAGGAACAGTAGCATTATTATTAAAGGATGGTTGGGTTGGCACGGTCGTCGATGCGCTAGAACAAGCAACGGTACTCCAGCACAAGGACAATGACATCAATAGAATTACAATTTTGCGTAACATAAAAAATAAAATCTTATTGTTTTTCTGCTCTTGATTGTAAAACTTTCTGATCCCGATTCGATTGGTGGAAAGTAACTATTGGTAATTTCAGCAGTAGCTAAATTCTAATTACATAAGCCTTTGTCATCAGGATTTTTTAGCAGAAACATAATATTTGCTTCTGGCGTAATACGATCGTCCACAACAGCTAACCCGCAATCTAATTTTGCGATCGCTTTTGAAACTAGCTTTTCGCGCAGATACAATTAAAATATTTCGTATTACTTAAACAACCATCTTCAAAACTACGGGGTTCAAACTAGACAAGGCTGAGTTGCTGCAAGTCTGGCATTAATTGGGCAAAAGCCACCCCGCGATGACTGATTCTACTTTTCTTCTCCAAAGACATTTCGGCAAAAGTTTGCTGTTGCGAAGGGACATAAAATATGGGATCGTAACCAAACCCACCAGCACCACGAGGAGATTTCAATATTTCACCTAAACATATTCCCTCAGTTTCTAGGACAATTTTTCCTTCAGGATTAGAAATTGCGATCGCACAAACAAACCTTGCCTGCCGATTATCTGTCTCCCCTAATTCCCTTAACAGGCGATTAATACGACCTGTGTCTGTCTTACCGTAACGTGCTGAATATAATCCTGGTGCACCATTAAGAGCATCGACAGCCAATCCAGAATCATCAGCGATCGACCATTTTCCTAGTGCTTTCGCTACCTCTAAAGCTTTGAGGCGGGCATTAGCAATAAAAGTAGTTCCTGTCTCATTTATATCAATCTCCCCAGGCTTTAATTCCAACTCCCAGGGCAAACCTGTCAAATACTCCTGTATTTCTCTTAATTTACCAGCATTTCCTGTAGCGACTACTAGTTTTCTAGCCATCAAATTTTTTTCAGTAATATTAAAAACTATGATATATTACTTGAATTGTCTATTGTCTTTAAATTTTTATTTCTGCATATTTCTAATTTTCCCACCTACTTAATTATATAATGTACAATTAAACTTATCTTTTCTTTACAAATGTCCCATACAATTCTATATTGTTTTCTTAGAGACGTTTGGAGAATGTAACTTTAAATACATATTATAGGTATTTTCTTACAGGTCAATGTGTATCTTACAAATGAATCATGACAAGTGTTACACATGAGTTACTAGGAGTGAGAGTTAATTTACTTAGTGTGAGGCAACTCAATTCTCTAATTGAAGAAGCCGTTATACATAAATCAAAGTGGATTATTGCCAATCACAATCTTAATAGTATTTTTATTTATTACCGTAATTCTGTAATGAGGGACTTCTACCGCATTGCAGATTATATCCACATAGATGGCATGGCTCTAGTTTTCATGGGAAAACTTCTCAATCTTCCCTTTAAAAGAGAGCATCGCGTTACCTATGCAGATTGGATTTGGTCTTTGATGGCAGAAGCAGCAGAACAGAAATGGCGAGTATTTTATCTGGGTTCTAAGCCAGGAATTGCGGAAAAAGGTGCAACCATATTACAAAATACTTATCCCAACTTACAGATTTCTACGGCCCATGGTTACTTTTCACTTGCTTCAGATGAATCAGAAAATCAAGCAGTAATAGAACAAATAAAAGTTTATCAGCCTCATATTCTGATGGTAGGTATGGGAATGCCCCGTCAGGAAGAATGGATTCTTGATAATTTTGATCAAATTGAAGCTAATATTATTTTGCCTTCTGGAGCTTGTATAGATTATGTTGCAGGGGAAGTAGCTACTCCTCCTCGTTGGATGGGGCGTATTGGGATAGAGTGGCTGTACCGTCTCTTAACTGAGCCCAAAAGACTATGGAGGCGATATCTAGTAGAACCCTGGTTTATCGCTTCATTGTTTCTCAAGGAATATCTAACTCATCTCAAAAAGAAGTTTTTATGGTTGTAAAAAAAACTCCAATCTGTCGTATTATCTCAATCATCTAATTACAGGAATAGATTTTCTAACCAAGGAGATATCTGATATCATTACTTCATTTATATCATCAGTCGGTTATTTTTTAGTTTTCTAAGTATCTAGCGGTCACTTTAGTAGTTAACTTAAATTGTTACCGAAGTCGTTGGCTAGAGAGAACTGTTTAGACTTTGAATATAATCAAATTTTGTATCTAGCTTTAAATTATAAAACTATAAAACTTGATTATGTACTATAAAAGCAATTTTAAATAGCAAGGGTTAATACCAAATAAATAATAAATTCGTGTTAAATACATATCAAATATAGGTATTAGATTTTATGAATTCCAACTTACATTTAGATGAGTATATTGATTTCCAAAAATACTTGCTGGTCTTAAAGCGTCGCTGGAAACCATCTTTAGCCATATTTTCCAGCATAGTAGGTCTTTCGATAGTGGCAGCATTATCTTTAGACAAAGTTTATGAAGCTGAAGCAAAACTGCTGATCAAAATAGATCGTAGCGCCACTCTTACTGGGTTAGAAAACGGCACGGGAGAAATCAAGGGTTTAACTACCGATAGTAATCCTCTATCTACTGAAGCACAGGTTCTTAAATCTCGACCGATTGTTAAAAAATTGATCAAGGAATTAGATTTAAAAGATGATGAGGGAGAGCCTCTTAAATATAAAGATGTAGCCGAGGGTTTCAAAGTTAAACCGATTACAGGAACAGATATCTTAGAGATAACTTATCTTGATGAAGATCCAGAATTTGCCGCAATAGTTGTTAATAAAGCGATCGAACTATACATTGAAGATCATACTTTAAATAACCGCTCTGAAACTGCATCTGCTAGAGATTTTATCGATAAACAGTTGCCCGAAGTAGAAAAAAAGGTTCGGGAAGCTGAAGCCAATCTGCGTGATTTCAAGAATCAAAATCGGATTGCTAGTCTAACAGAAGAAACCACGGCTAATGTTGATTCCATCTCGACTATTGCCAATCGCATTGATGAAGTTGAGGCAGATTTAGAAAGTATCAATGCTCGTTACAATCAGTTACAAACTCAATTAAATATGAGTTGGCAAGAAGCCTCCGCTGTTAGTTCGTTGAGTCAATCTTTGGCGGTACAGAGAGTTTTAGAGCAATTGCAAGAGGTTAAAGTAGTATTAGCTCGCAAACGCAACTATCTATCTGATGATGCTCCTCAAATTATCTCTCTCAAAGAAGAGGAGACAGATTTGACTAATTTACTAGATCGTCAGATAGCGGCAACAATAGGAAGTGAGCAGCAGAATATAATTGATAAAGTCAATATTTTTAGCTTAGGAGACCTAAAGCAAGAGCAGATAGCTGAATTCTCCAACTTGGGTTTGCAAAAAGAAGGATTAGAAAAAAAGTTAGCATCACTCAATAAGACCTACGAATTATACAGGCAAAAGTCTGACAGTTTACCCCAATTGCAGCAGCAAGAAAGAGAACTACAGCGTCAAGTAAAGGCTGCTCAGTCAACATATCAAACTCTTCTCGCTAAGTTACAAGAAACTAGGATTACCGAACAGCAGAATATAGGCAATGTTCGTATCGTATCAGAAGCCGATGTTCCCGACGAAGCTGTTGGCCCCAGGAAGAAAATTATTGTGGGTGGTGCTGGGGTAGTAGGAGCTTTCTTGGGTGTGGCGGTGGCATTTTTACTCGATATACGAGATAAAACCATCAAAAATACCGAAGAAATTAAACGATTACTGCCCTATGCCTTAACTGGTGTTGTTCCTGACTTAAATAAAATAAATGCTCAAAAACAACTTCTTTTGCCAGACAGCTCAACTTTTAACTTACCTCAGGTAGCTGTTACTCATATCGCAACGTTACCAGCCAGAGAAGCCTATCATAATATTCAAATCAATTTGCAGTTATTAGATAGCGAAATAGCTAACAAAGTTATTGTTGTCACTAGTGCAGTATCAGGAGAGGGGAAATCTTCCGTTTCAGCTAATTTAGCTCTGGCGCAAGCCCAATGTAATAAACGAGTGTTATTGGTAGACGGAGATTTACGTCGTCCAAATCAGCATAATTTATGGGAACTTTCCAACGATTTAGGTCTAACTGAGATACTTGAACAAGAAGTTGAATGGTCTGATACTTTGCAGACAGTAATGCCTAATCTTGATGTAATAACGTCGGGAAGCTGTCCTAACCATCCCATATCTTTACTAAACTCTGCCTTTATGAAGGCTTTCATTATTTCCATCTCCAGCCGTTATGACTGTATTATTATTGATACGCCTCCTTTAGTTGGTCTAGCAGATACTAAAATTTTGGCTAAGTTGTCTGATGGCTTATTATTTGTAGTTCGTCCCAAGACAGTAAATTACAGTAGTATTAAGGCTGCCAGGGAGTTATTAGAAAATCAGGACTTGAATTTGTTGGGAATTATCGCTAATGGAGTTGATCTCGATCAAGAACCTTATGATTATGGATATTATTATGCAGATAAAAAATATTTAGAGGCAGCGGGTTAAAAATGCAACTGTTATAAAATATAACTACTATATGTTTGACAAGTTGAAATCGGTAGACAAAAAATTAAGTCCAGGCTTAAAGAAAATCATCAGTAATATAGGTTGGTTGTCTGCTGAACGTTTGCTGAGGATGGTGCTGTCCTTTTTTATTGGCATTTACGTGATTCGATATTTAGGGCCAGAAAACTTTGGCAAGCTTAGCTATAGTACTAGCTTTGTCTTTCTATTTTTAGCAATTACCAAGCTAGGA
>CALLPS010000059.1 GCA_938015355.1 uncultured Pleurocapsa sp. | reverse complement strand
AAGAAAATACCGCAGAGAGAAAACTGCACCCCAGAAAACTGACTCAAATCTGCACCATATAATTCGGGAGGAAAAGCAATATCATTAAAAGCGACGAAATAGCCAGAAGTAAATGCCATTAATGCCACACCAGCCAAACTATAGGATAGAATAGCGTGTCCATTATAGATGAAAGCATTTCTTCCCCAGCCAAAAGGCTCTTTAACTATATGCCAAGCACCCCCAGCAATACATGCCACACCAACCCAGATATGACCGCCAATAATATCTTCTAGGTTATCCACCGCTGCCATACCCAAAGGATTCCAAACTCCATCACTGAAGCCAAAAAGATAGCCTAAGATAGTAACAGGATTGAGAGTAGGATCGCTAACTAAGCGTACATTACCTGCAACAGCATCATATATTCCACCCCAAAACATTGCCTTGCCGACAAATAGTAATGCTGCTGCACCCAAAAATATCAGGTGATGACCCAAAATAAAGCCTAATTGCTGAGGATTATTCCATTCATAGTGAAATTTAGTGGCTCTTCCCGAAGCTTCCTTAAGATTAGCTGCGCCACGAAAAACGTGAAATAATCCTCCTGCACCTAATACAGCCGAAGCAACTAAATGCAGTATCCCAATGACAAAATATGGATAAAGGTTAACGATTTCACCAGATGCACCCACTCCCCAACCCAAACGAGCAAGATTTGGAATCAGTAATAATCCTTGCTCGTTTAAGGGAATATTCGGCAGAAAGCGGTCTACTTCTAACAAAGTAATTGACCCCGCCCAAAACATAATTAATCCCGCGTGGGCAATATGCGCCCCCAATAGTTGACCTGATAAATCAATTAATCGAGCATTACCCGATAGCCAACTGTAATCCTGACCAGAAATGTTGGTTGTAGTCATAAGCTTTTAATTTGTATCTAAATGAAAAGAAAAGCTCAATGCAAAGTAAAATTTGCACTAAGCTGTAATGAGAACACGATCAGAACAATGTAATTGGAACTTCTTTTATCATCCAGCTATTTCTATCTATAGCTGGATTAAATGCGCTCTATGACTTGCCGGTCACAGGTTCGCCTGATTGAGGAGTTCCCGCATTGTCTAAAGCTGTAGTTATCCGTTTGAAATCAAATCCAATCGCCCGCAGTGCGTGCCAGAGATGACCCTGTAGGAAGAAAAATGCCAGGAAGAAATGAGCGTTAGACAACCAACAGCGGGCAGTATGAGTACCTGGAGCTAAAGCAACGGTATCACTGAAATAGGGAACAACTCCTAACTTAATATCTAAGGGTGCACCATAGAATTCTGGGGGATAAGCCAAAGTATTTACTGCACAGTAATAGGCAGCTACAAAACCCGCTAAAGCAATACCACCCAGGGAATAAGATAAAATTGCCTCTCCTGAAAAGATGAGCTGTTTTTTCGCCCAGCCTAAAGGAGGGGTAATAATGTGCCAGATACCGCCGCCAATAAGCATAAAGCCCACAAAAATATGACCGCCGACTAAATCTTCGAGATTATCGACTGATGCAAAATGAGTTTGATAACCAAAAATGGTCGCGGGATTCAAAGTAGGATCGGTAACAACACGCACGTCTTGAATATTGACATCGTAAAGTCCACCGAAAAACATCGCTTTTCCTGCTAGGAGTAACGCACCTATACCAAGAAACAATAGATGATGACCCAGAATCATGCCTAATTGTTTGGGATCACTCCATTCAAAATGGAAATTGCTGGCTTTTCCTGAAGCCTCTTTTAAATCGCTTGGTGCTTTGAAGGTGTGGAATAATGCCCCAGCACCTAATACAGCCGAAGAAATTAAATGTACTGCGCCGACAACGAACATGGGGTAGGTATCGACAATCTGTCCCCCAGCCCCCACGCCGAAGCCTAAAGTAGCCAAGTGGGGTATCAGAATTAATCCTTGTTCTCCCATCGGTAAAGTAGGATCGAATTTGGATAATTCAAAAAATGTAAATGCTCCCGCCCAAAAAACGATTAGTGCAGCTTGAGCAACATGAGCCGCAATAAATAAGCCAGACAACTTGGCAAAACGAGCATTTCCCGCCCACCAATCGTACTTAACTTGCGGTTTATCGTATGTCTGCAAAACGAAACCTCTTGATTAATTTTGTAAAGCTTGTTACTAAGAATTCTCAATAAGCTAGCAACAACTTAATTTTGCACTATTGATAGTAAATTGCAAGTTATTTGCTAACAAAACTTCATAAAAGGCGGTTATTCTTTTTTGCTTCAGCTTTGTTTCCTAGACGATATATTTGCTTGATGTCCCTATAAAAAGCTTTATGGGTCTAAATTTATAAAATAAAAGATTACTGATCGAGATCCAAGCTATTCATTTTTTATTAGATACAAAAGAAAATAGTTGTCAATAGATAGACTTTCAATGTAAGCTGATTGAGAATCTTATTGATAAAGAAAAGCAATAGTTGGATAAGGAGGTTTTAATTATGACCGCCATAACGGAGCAACCCCAAGGAATTAAAAGTTTTGTGGATATTCCTTGGTGGGCGGGGAATGCTCGTTTAAAAGATATTTCTGGAAGGTTATTAGGGGCGCATATTGCTCAGGCAAGTTTAATTGTCTTTTGGGCTGGTGCGATGACTTTATTTGAGTTATCAAACTATAGTCAAACTCTCCCAATGTACGAACAGGGTCTAATTTTGCTACCCCATCTAGCAACTTTAGGTTTAGGTGTAGGTGATGGCGGACAAGTTATTGATACTTATCCCTATTTTGTGATTGGAGTAGTCCACCTAATATCTTCAGCAGTATTAGGTGCAGGAGGTATCTATCACTCTTTGATCGGACCCGAAATCTTAGAACAGAATGATACTTTCATTGGCTTCTTTGGCTATGACTGGAAAGATACTGACAAGATGACTAACATCATTGGGATTCATTTAATCTTGCTAGGTATCGGTGCCTTCTTACTAGTATTCAAAGCAATGTTTTGGGGTGGTTTATTTGACCCCTGGGCAGGAGAAATGGGACAAGTTAGAGTTATAACTGACCCGACAGTTAATCCTGGTGCGATATTTGGCTACTTGTTTGGAGTTTCTGGAAAGTCAGGAATGGCAGCCGTCAATAACCTAGAAGATCTAGTTGGTGGTCATTTATGGATTGGTTCAATTTGTATCTTGGGTGGTTTTTGGCATCTGGCAACCAAACCCTTTGCTTGGGCAAGAAAAGCATTGGTCTATTCTGGAGAAGCCTATCTTTCCTATAGCCTGGGGGCAATTTCCTACATGGGATTTTTGGCAGCTTACTTCTGTACTGTCAATGCCACAGCCTATCCTGAAGTCTTTTACGGTCCCGTAGGTTTGATTCACAGCGATACAGGAATAGTTACTGCGCGAGGATGGCTAGCTACTTTCCACTTTGCCTTCGCCTTACTATTTCTCCTGGGTCATATCTGGCATGCTGTTCGCGCTCGGAATAAAGAAGCTGGATTTGATTTTAATGCCCGTGATGTTTCTTTGGTTGTTTCAGAAGATCCCTTTGTGGGAAATCTAAAAACTCCACTTAACTCTTCAGAGTTTAGTCAGTGGTTATTGAGCAATATACCTTTTTATCGCCCTGGTCTTTCGCCTTTTTTCCGAGGCTTAGAAATTGGCATGGCACATGGTTATTTACTCTTTGGTCCTTTTGCTCTTTTAGGGCCCCAAAGGAGTAGTGAGCAAGGTAATTTAATCGGTTGTCTTAGTGCAGATGGATTAGTTATGATTTTGACTATTTGCCTATTAATTTATGGTGGAGTTTCGTTTAAAAAGGAGTGGCGATCTGAGTTTCCGACCTATGCTACTGCTAATCAAGATGTTCCAGCTTCTCTTAAAACGAAAAGTGGCTGGAATCAATTTGCAGTTTCTTTTATGATCGGTGGTTTAGGAGGGGCTTTCTTTGCCTATCAAATTTACAATTACCTAGATATCTTGAAAGCTATTCTAACTGGCAATATCTAAGAAGAGTAAAAGAGTAAAGATTTAAAATTTTTTGGAAATTTATTGATAAAATCTCTCAATAAATGATATTCTGATTAAGAGGTTTTTTCCTCACATCTTACACTTTTGGGAATTGGGCTTCTTTTCAACCTAATTCCTATTTCTTCCCATCAAAATCCGAGCTTTTGCAAATTGAAATTATCTGATTATTGTTCGCTACAAAGGATTCACTATCCTTCGACAATTAATAATTAATTTCAATAATTTCAAACTAATAAGCTACGTCTGACAAAACTATTAAATAAATTAGCGGAGAAAATTAATCATGGCTACAATTGGTCTTTTTTACGGTTCAACTACAGGCAAAACAGAAGCAGCAGCCGAAGCAATCCAGGAAGCGCTAGGTGGTGAGAGTGTAGTAACATTACACGAAATCGCTGATGTGAGCGATAGTGACTTTGCTGACTATGAATGTGTAATCATTGCTTGTCCGACTTGGGATATCGGCGGATTACAGGCTGACTGGGAAGGTTTTTATGATGATGACCTAGATAACATCGATTTCAATGGCAAAAAAGTGGCTTATTTCGGCACTGGCGATCAAGTAGGCTATGCAGAGAATTTCCAAGACGCGATGGGAATCTTGGAAGAGAAGATTTCTGGTTTAGGTGGTAAAACAGTCGGTCATTGGTCTACAGATGGCTATGAGCATGAAAGTTCTAAGGCGGATAAGGGGGGCAAATTTGTCGGCTTGGCTTTAGACGAAGATAATCAATCAGAATTAACAGATGAACGAATTCAGAAATGGACGACACAACTAAAATCTGAATTTAGTCTCTAATAAAAAGCTATCGGTTATTAGCTATCAGCTATCAGCTAAATAAGTCTTGCAAAATATCACGTAATCAGGATAGAAGCCAATGACTGAAAGCTAAGAGCTAAGAGCTTTTTAGAAAAGTTTGGGGGTTCTCCTCTCCCATAACGGGGAAAAGATGGTCAGTATTAATGACTTAGAAGAGTGTAATGAGCCATATTTCCCTTCTACTTTTCCCCTTCCTCTTTTTTACAATTACTAGACCCAACAATTTATGCTGCATCTAGTCTTCTGTTTCAGTGTTTGGACAGTGGTTGCTACTTTATTATTTTGGCGATCGCTCACTATATTCCAACAAGGGATCAATCATCTCAAACGCCTTCACCAAGTGCCTTGTAATAACTGTGCTTACTTTACGGGGGACTATCGGCTGAAATGTACAGTCAATCCCGTGTTGGCAATGTCGGAAGAGGCGATTGGTTGTCGAGATTTTATTAATAAAGAAGGTACAAGACACAACTATAATCCTCAAGAAAACTGTTTTGGATGCTCGGCTATTAAAAAGTGTCACCACATTAAAATCCCCGAAAAAACTCTCAGCCTTTAAAGTTCAAATTTCCTCAGATCCGTCTTATATATTAACCATGAAGATATCTCCCTCCGCAGCCCCAGTTTGGATAAATGCGAATCCTAGTTTTAAGTGCTTTGATCGTCGAATTGTTCGTTATTTATCGAATCAAGTACCTCTTGCCTACTGGGAATATAATCAAGATCAAGATGAGGCAAGCTCTCTGGAGATCGCTTTAACCCTACTTCACGACTATATTAAATCTAGAGATCAGCCTATAGACTTGATTGGTCATGGCACAGGGGGCTTATTAGGATTGCTTTATGCCCGCAAATACCCTCATCGAGTGAAATCCTTGACTTTGCTAGGAGTGGGGGTTAATCCTGCGATCGACTGGCAAACACATTATTATCAAATGCGAAAGCTATTACCTTGTAGTCAAGAAATGCTGTTAGCACGGATGGTGCAGATGATGTTTGGTCATCAAAATCGGAAAAACGTCCTTGATTTAATCAAAATTCTCAAACAAGATTTATCCACTTCTCCAACCGCCCACTCTCTCTATCAGTTAGATCGGGTGGACGTGGGGGGAGTATCAATGCCCATAATGGTATGTGGGAGTGAAAATGATGGCATTGTCGATCGCCCTGCTTTAGAACAATGGTCAGATTATCTCAAAGATGATGATGAACTTTGGGTAAATTCCGCAGGACATCATTTCTTTCACTATTTTTTTCCTGAACAAACAGGAAGACAAATTATAAAATTTTGGCAACAAGTTGATACACAATCAACTGTGACTTCTCCTAAGTCGGAAGCATTAGAAGAGATCTACCATCATTAACTTGTAGTTTAGTTAGCACCATTTCCCACAAAAGCCATAGTTAGACTATCGTGAACTAGGAAGTGTTGTAAGTGATAAGCTCTCTCTTCAGTTTTCAGCAAGATTTGCTCATACAAATAGCGAGTAGCGCGATCGCCCAAACTGTCTGCTTGAGATGCTTGTTGACGTAGCAGTTTAATAATTTCTTGTTCGGCTGCCAGATCATGTTCTACCATGCTACGTTCATCAAAAACACCATCTGCTTCTGGTTCAAAACAGCATAATTCAGCTAGCTTAGTGAAACTAGCAGCAGGAATACCACCTAAGCCATTTTGTCTTTCGCCGATCTCATGAATGTGTCCTTGCACTTCTCCATAGTTGGCGGCGAAAAATTCGTGTAGGGAATAAAA
>CALLPS010000058.1 GCA_938015355.1 uncultured Pleurocapsa sp. | reverse complement strand
ATTTGGGCAATTTTAAACGAAACCATCGATGATACTATGGTTAATCAGCTAGTTTGGTATTATCTCGGCTATCGCTATGATGAGGCAAATCAAACTTGGGATAATAGTCAGGCGATCGACGATTGGAGGGAAAAATATCCTCAACCCCCAGACTTTATTGAGAATCGTCCCCCAACAGTTAAGTTAACTCGTTCTATCCCTAAAGAGAATAAACAATTACTCAAAGAAAAGCTAGGTTTCAAAGGTTATAAACTAGGAGAATTTGGGCCCAGACAAACTCGTCGCGCTACAGCCGCAAACTGGCTATTGAATTATATGGAAACCCATTAATTTTGGTTTTATTAATTAAGCAATTTCACCTTTTATTGAATACGAGAAAGTATTTTTATTGCTAGTTAATCTTTCTCTCATGGAATTAGGTTGTTGTTTTTTCGTCGTGCGATCGCAGATGGAGGTAGTTCAACATTACCTAATTTAAAGACTTTTGATCGGTTAAAAAATAGAAATGATCCTAATATAAAAGCGATTAGCAACTTAATCGCGACCAATAACTTACCAATAAGAGTACAAAAGTCTGCGGCAGTTTCTCTCGGTAGATTAGAGTATTTTAACTCAGAAATGGTTGAACCATTACTATCTGCTTTTAAGAATCCAATGTTACCTTCCGAAGAAAGAGATGAAGCATTAGTTTACCTGACAATTATTGGTACCCCCCAAGTAATTTCCGCCTTCAATAAAGAAATACAATCAAAAGATAGTCCAGATAAATATGACTTAAAAAGACGTTGCTTTCTTGCTCTTAATAGTTTAGGCGATCGCTTTACACAAGAACAGAAAAATTTCTTTACAAATAATAAAAATAAATACCTGGCACAGCAAGGTCATCTAATACATAAACTTAAGGCAAAAGATAGTACTGGTAGATGGGCATATTACTTTGTTTATGTTGAATCCCATAAAGAACAGGCTTTTTTAGACGCTCTTGACTCTAATGAAAATATTGATTTAGAAGATTATGGGAAAGTTATTGGTTCATCCTATGGAGAAAAACCTAATGATCAATTGAGAGCACTATTAAAAAATACTTATGGTTTTGATGTTTAAATTATGACCAAACAAATTTAATAATCGAGGAGTGCGATAACTTATACCAATTCTCGATTATTAACTGGAGACTTGGTATATAGTCGTTCTAAATAGAAACCATATGATTGGATAGACTGAAATAATGCCCAATCTCCAATCCCTAATCCCCCGAACAAATAACTGAGATAGTACGGAAATTAATTAGAACGACTATAACAATAAAAAAAGCCAAAATGTTAGTTATATCAATAACTTTAATACTTTAGCTCTATTTATTTTATTTTATTTTTGAATTTTATTTTTGAATTTTATTAATCTTTATTCTGCTAACAACTACTCACTTAAAAAATGAGCTAGAAGATTCAATTAATTCAGTTTTCACAAAAGGTTCAGATGCTAATTCTTCTAAGCCGACTGACTCTAACATCTCTGACCATTTCTGGCGTACCATTGGTTGATCGGATGCTCCTTCCTTACTTTCTGCCAATACCGATAGAGCATCATACCAAAAGCCTTGTTTATTGTAAACTTCTGCTTGTTCTGTAGAACTAGCAAAATCTAGTTGTTCTTGAGTAGCTAGATCGATAGATTCTTGACGCATCCAGCCTTCAACCACAATATCACGGGAACGTTGTTGGCGATCGCAAATCATTGATAAATACCAATGATAATTTTGGTCATTTTGTAATAAGTTTGAGCTGACATCTCTAGGAATTTCGACACTCATGATGCCATCTCCCGCTGTAGATAAAAAGGCTTCATACATCAGCTCATCTTGTTCATTGCGTAGTACAAATTCTAATGTTCTTTGGTTTTTAACCTCAGGCACATAAAAGAATAATTTTGGTGTAGCAGAAGCATTAATCCCGATAGTTTTATCAGGAATGAGAGCCATCAAATTTTGGTTTTCAGCATTAGCAAGACAATTTTTTAGGCTATCTCTACTACCGCCATCTCGACGATGGGTTGGTAGACCAAAATCCGAATTAACAGTTTTGACTTTTTCTTCTTTTTGTTCTGCTATAGCTGAGTTGGCAAAACTCAACAAGAGAAAATTGAAAACAAGGGACAAGCCTAATAAACTAGTAATTTTGCTTGATATACTTCTATAATTTAACATTATCTATTTAGCGAATATTTAGCTATAAATATGCCAACTATCTTAGCTATTATCAATCACAATTGCCACATTTATTAATCTCATTTATAGTTGTTATCTATCTATATTTTTTGACTTTAAAAATTCAATATATTTACCTAAATTGAATTTATTTCAAGAAACTGCTAAGTAAAAATACTGACTTTTTTTAGTCATAACAGTTACTTTTTATAATTAAAATAAACCTTTGATGAAATTTAATTTTCGCCAATCAAAAAACAATTATCCTAATTTGAAAAAAGTTAAAAACTGGATTAGAACTTATACTTCCTCTCTTTTATTATTAACTATATTCGTTACTACTATAGTGTTGGGAATTAGACGTTTAGGGGCATTACAGGCCTTAGAACTTTTAGCCTATGACTGGATGGTCAGTCTACACAATAATAATGAGATTGACCCCAGACTATTAATCGTAGAAATTACGGACAAGGATATTGAGGCGCAAAATAGTTATCCCATTAAAGATGATGCAATTGCTCAGTTACTCCAAAACATTCAAATACATCAGCCAAAAGTAATTGGGTTTGATCTATATCGAGAAGTGGCATATCCTCCAGGAACAGATATCCTGAGACAAGAATTACAAAAAGACAATGTGGTTGTCATTCAATTAATCGGAAATGGAGACAATAATGTTGCACCTCCCCCAGGAGTTTCTCCAGAACAAATTGGCTTCAATGACATCGTAGTAGATGTCGGAGATGATGTGCTGCGTCGTCATTTAATGTATGTCAAATTTGGTGAAGAAAAGGTACAAGAAATGTATTCTTTTTCTTTGCGCTTAGGTCTTAAATATCTATCAGATCGTCAGCTTAAATTGCAAGTTCATGATGACTATTTACAGATTGGTTCGACAATATTTCCTGACCTCAAAGCAAATTCAGGTGGTTATCAACTAGAGACTTCCGAAACCGCAGGAAAACAAATTTTAATTAATTATCGATCGCCTAATATTGCTCAACGAGTATCTTTCTCAGAAGTATTAGCAGGAAAGGTGGCACCGAGCTTAATTAAAGACAAAATTGTGTTAATTGGGACGACTTCTCCCAGTGTTAAGGATATGCACCTCACTCCTTATTATCAAGGCTCAGAAAGCTTTATGCCTGGTGTTGTCGCCCATGCTCAAATGGTTAGTCAACTTCTCAGGGTAGTGTTAGATGATGCTCCATTATTTTGGTTTTGGTCAGAATGGGTTGAAGGGATCTGGATTTGGGGATGGTCATTATTGGCAGTAGCGATCGCCTGGAAGCTGAGATACCCTTTGTCTATCGTTGTGATTAGCACTATTAGCGTTGCTGGGCTGTGGGTATGTTACTCAATTACCTTTATTCTTGGAGGATGGATTCCTTTCTTTCCTGCTGTTCTCACATTCACGATTACCATCGCTAGTGTACTGGCATATAAAGCCCTGTATAATCTCTTTTATGATGCTCTAACAGGATTACCAAATCGCAGTTTATTTGCGAAACAACTACATGAACTAAAACAAAAAAATCGAGGAAAATCTTCAGGATATATTGCTACTTTGTGTCTAGATTTAAACCGATTTAAATTAATCAATGATGGCTTAGGCTATCAAGCTGGCGATCGCATTTTAATGATCACCGCCCAGCGCCTACAAGAGAACTTAAGTTCCAAGACGATTCTTGCCCGAGTTGGTGCCGATGAATTTGCGATCGCATTGAAAACTAGCGAAGATACTACCGAAGCTATTAAAATTGCCAATCAATTAGAGCGAGTATTATCGGCTCCCTACAAACTAATTGAACAAGATGTTTTTACCTCCGCTAGCATTGGCGTGGTTTTTAATCGCCTTAATGAAGACTTTCCCCCCGAAGAGTTATTGCAAGCTTCTCATTCAGCAATGTATAAGGCACAAGCATCAGGCAAACACCGACACGAAGTTTTTGCCACCAAAAGACATGAACAGGCATTAAAACGACTACAATTAGAAGCTGATTTAAATCAAGCCATTAGCAACCAAGAGTTTGAACTCTATTATCAACCAATAATTTGCCTCCAGACAGGTTCAATCACAGGATTTGAAGCTCTTGTACGCTGGCAGTCACCGACTCGCGGGTTTGTTTCTCCTGGGGCATTTATTCCGATTGCCGAAGAAACAGGCTTAATTATACCCATGGGAGAATGGATTTTAACTGCCGCTTGCCAACAGATGCAGCAATGGCGAGAACAATTTCCCCATGCTGAATCGGTGATGATGAGTGTTAATCTTTCCAGCAGACAGTTTGCTCAACCTAATTTAATTGCTCAAATCCAAGAAACATTAATCACCACTGGTTTGGATGCAGCTAATCTTAAACTAGAGATTACTGAAAGTATGGTGATGGATGATGTCGAGAATACGATTATTCTGCTGAATCAACTCAAAGAATTAAATATCAAAATCAGCATGGATGATTTCGGTACAGGATTTTCTTCCTTTAGCTATCTCCATCGTTTTCCCATTGATACTTTAAAAGTCGATCGCTCTTTTGTCAGTAATATGAGTCTGGGCAATAAAAATAGAGAGATTGTGAATACGATCATCATCTTGGCTCACAGGTTAGATCTGGATGTTATTGCCGAAGGAATTGAAACCGAAGCAGAGTTGGAAATTCTGCAACAATTTGATAGTGAATATGCTCAAGGCTATTTCTTTGCCAAACCATTGCCACAAAAAGATGCCACTGAATTATTGCTGCAAAATAAAAAGTGGCTAAATTGATGACTGTTGACTGACTTAAAGTCTTATTTATTAAGCAGTTGGGGAAAACAAAGATGCGATCGCACCTCGGAAAAAGAAGTAAGCATCCCAAACTATATAGCTATAAATTGCGGTTAAGGCGATCGTTATTGCCATTTTTTTGGCAGTAGCAACTCCTTCACTAACATAAGCCAGCCAGTAAATCATGAAGGGTGTTGTTAGATAGCAAAAGAATCCATAGCCCAAAGCTTTTAAAACTATCTGAATTATTTTGTAATCAATACTATTAGCTATTTTTAAGACAATCAAGAGAGACAAGATACCCGCTACAAACTGTACGATACTATTCTTTAAGAGTAAAAATAAAATACTTTGATTATTTCGAGAATTTTTCATTAATTTTGCCACCTCTTTCGACTCACAGACAAAAGAAGATAATTGTATTTTTTAAGATTATGCCGTAATTATATCTAGGTGTTTATATCTATTTTTTAAAGAATTTGATAAGTTTGGCGAGAAATATATAGCTATGATGTAGTTATTTTGGTTGAAATGGCTATAACTACTGTTCTCTATATCAATAAAAAAAACTGAACTCAAACTAGCAAGTTGCTTTTCGAGTTCAGCTTAATGGTCAGTAATTGTCTTTAAATGTCAAACAGGTTAAAGATTGCTAGTAGTTTGCTTCATTCCTGGGTTACATACTCCACAAGAACAACCCAGATGATCCAGCAAGTTATCATTGGTGTTACCAATTAA
>CALLPS010000057.1 GCA_938015355.1 uncultured Pleurocapsa sp. | reverse complement strand
AGAAAAACAACCCGATCTTTAGCGGATAGTTGGGCTACTTGACGTTCAATTTCGGGATAGAAAAAGTCGTCTTTTTTCCCCGTAATCACAAATTGATAATCTTTTAGGGGTAAGCGGTCAAAAGCTTGAAGAGTGCGACTCAGATTTTTATAGAAGCGCATGTCTCCTACATATAGCAGATATTTATCGAGGTTGTATTTTCTCCGAATCGTTTCATCTGGTTGGGGAAAGAATAAATTGCGATCGTATCCGTTATAAACTACAGCAATGGATTCTGGATTAAGTTGGTAGTTGCTGACGATATCTTGTTTGGTATATTCGGAAACGCAGATAATATGTTGAGATTGTTTGAGTAGGAAAGGTAAGGCATAACGATAATAATATTGCCACTTGGGACTTAATTCTGGATATTTCAGGGGAATTAAATCATGGACAGTTACGATTTGGGGGACATTGGGGAAAAAGATCCCTTCATATACAGGGGAAAAAAAGAGGTCGGCTGGTTGACGTTTAAGCTGTTTATTGAGTGCGGTTTGATACCAAAGAATTCGCTTAAGATGTCCCGAAAAACCACGATCAGGAGATAAAGCAGGATTTAAAGGGATAACTTTGTCTGAATATTTATTTTTAAAGCAATTTGCGTGGGAATATAGCGAGAAATCAAAATCCTGCTCAAAATTCATTAATCCAGAAATTACATTTTGATTGACTACTCCTAAACCACTAGCTTGTTCCTGAATATACGTCCCGTTAATAGCGATTTTTGGCAGTTTGGACATTGGGTTTTTTTCTGGCTGTTACAGAATTTGTTAATCAGTTGTTGGCTATAATCCTTGCATTATGCACTTTTGAGATATTTTTAATCAACATGAAAATTATCTGGCGATCACTTTATATTCACATCTTGCACGCCTTTCAAACAACTAAATAGCCGTAAGCTTATCGCTTATAGCTGGGGCTTCGCCCCTTTATTCCTAAAAGCTAAAACTAGTCTGCAACAATCCCACAACAATCGTATTATTTTCACTATTATGTTCGGGATTGGTAATCGCTAAAACCCCAGGAGTCAGAGAAATATGTTCCGTTAACGGATAATTATAAGAAAGTTCTAAATGAAGGGAAGTATCATCATCTTCTCGCTCAGAAATATCGTTATCTGTCAATTTTGGTGGTACCCCAACAATCAAGCTAAGTTTACTACCCAGTTTCCCTAGGTCATTATAGGTAGCAGAAATAGACCCTGTCCAGATATCGGCACTGGCATCTTCAAAACCAATGAAACCACTAGCAGCAGGAGAAGATTGAGCATTCGCGGTTAGATAACCAATCCATCCTGTTAGTTCCAGGCGATCGCCAATCTGATAAGATATAGCAAGATTGAAGTTATCTGAGGATGTCGGAGTGTTTTCGCCGAAGGGTAATTGAGCAAATGTGCTGCCAGTAAAACTAGTCACATTATTAGTCACTCCTGGTTCGGGAGAGAAAAAACGGGCGTAAGTAAAAGCAATACCGAGATAGTCGGAAGGAGTATAGGTAATTTGACCTAAAGCAGAAAAATCGCCGTTAAAAAGACCTTTTCCTGGCTGTGAATCACTAGGAGAGCCACTAAAGTAAGTCGCACCAGCCCCAATGGTATCGGTGAATTGATAGTAAACGCCGCCACCTGCGCCAAAGCCGAGATCGAAGATCGGATTATTGAACCCAAATAAGGAAATGGTCGAAGCGCTGTTGAGGGTGGGAATAAAAGCACTAGCTGATTGTCGCGCCCCTGCTATATAGGCATTTCCTTTATCTCCCAGGGGAAAACGGTAGAATATTTGTCTCAATAGGATATCACTATCGGTACTGGTTGAGGTACCGAGAAAAGTCATTTGCGTGCCTGTAACGCCACTACCAAAAGCATTAATTGTTCCCCCTTCGATTCTGGTACGTAATAAGTCTCTACCAGTAAAGCTGGTTTCAAAATTTAGTTGCGCCCGACTACTAAAAGTAATTTCATTTTGTAAGTCTTCTGTGGGAGTTTGTCCTGAGGGAACGGCTTTTTGATCGCCAAAAGCCCCAGCGATCAGAAAGTCGACTTGTCCTCTTAAGATAGTAGTGGGAGAGAAGTTATGATCTTCGAGAAAAGCAACTCGTTGTTCGAGGTTATTGGTATCAGTTTGTACCGTTGATAATTCCTGGGCAAATTCTGTTTGTAATTTTTGCAGTTCGGTAACTTCTGTGATTATAGATGAATTCTCTTGATTATCTGCGGCAATGGTTTCAATACTCTGTAAACAACTACTTAATGCTGCGGCAAATTCATAACGGGTAATGGTGCGGTTGCCTCTAAAGGTATTATCTTCAAAACCAGCAAGACAACCATATTCTTCAACTAATCTTAGTAGGGCACTATAAGCCCAATCACTGGTCTGAACATCTTTTAAACTACTAACTTTATTAAAGGAGTCTAGAGCGATATCTCGCTGTTTATATTGTGCAATTTGTTTAAGAGTTTGGTTAAGTTCGTTATCAATAAATGGGGAGTCGGTTGTGGAAGAAACTGATGATATATTTGAGTTACTAGGGATTAAACCCGAATTAGGAAGGACATCACTAGGAGAATTATTAATACTAAGAGGAGAATCATTTTTTTTGGTTTCGGCAACTACAACTATGTTCGTTGTATCAGGAATATAATTAACTAATTGAGTTGGCTGATTGATAGATAAATTAGATATAGATTCAGATATTTCTGCTGGACTAAGAGTAGAAATTATTGATTTGTCAGCTTTGACTTTAAAGTTTTCCCAATTGACTGAAGAGTGATTGAGGATAGCGCGATCGCTTTGGAAAATAGATACCTGATTCGATAAACTTCTATTAGTAAGGCGATCGCTTGAGAAGAAACTTAAATCAAAATTAGATAACCGAGATTGAGGCGAATTAAATTCTAATTGATTTTTAGCTAAATAAAATTGCTCAGAAATATTTGATGTAGTTAAATCAAATAAAGAATTATCCTGTGCTGCTACAGGTAAACTATAACCTAAGTTATAAACTAAGATTGCCGAAGTAACTGGTAATGGAAAACCAATTATACTTATTTTGTTCATGATTTTACAATAATTTTCCTTCACAACGAGCAATAATCAACCTCAGTTCAGGTTAAGATAATTAACTAATTAGGATAGCTCTAATCCCTAAACTTTTGAGCAACTAATAACTAATAGCTATTCCTAATAAGGACGAACTTTGAGTTTATTATTAACAACATTGAGCGCTTTTTTAGTTAGTTCTTCGGGTATTTTGGTATACTCCAAATCTTCGTTGAATTCCTGTCCATCAGTTAATACCCAAGTGACAAATTCTTGAGTCGATTTCAAGGCAGTTTCATTAGGATATTTCTGATAAATTAAGAGCCAAGTTAAACCCACCAAAGGATAACCATCCTCTGGTTCATTAGAATTAGTTGGGGTAAAATCTTCGTTAAATTTGATGTTTGCTAAAGCCTTTTTCGTTTCGGCAACAGTTGGTTTAACATACTCTCCCGCCAAATTTTCAATCCTCGCTACGGGTAAATTCTGTTCCTTAGCAAAACTAGCCTGAACATAACCAATCGCACCATCAACCCGTCTAACTTCCCCTGCTACACCACTATCTTGAGCCTTTTGACTATAGAGTTGAAAGCCCCAGTCTGGTTTACGACTAGCAGCCATTTTGCCTTCACTTAATTCATTCAAATATCTAGTAAGTAAAAATGTCGTACCGCTATTATCCGATCTCGTAACCACCTGAATCTTTTTATTCGGTAAACGAGAACTAATCTGACTCCAATTACCAATTTCTCCTGTAAAGATTTTGGCTAATTGTTTACGAGATAACTTAATATCTGTGGTTACATTCTGGAGATTATAGACAATTGCGATCGCACCTCCCGCAGCAGGAATGGTAATTAAACCATCTTCCATTTGCGATTTCTCGATTGGAGTGGGAATTAAAGTAGTAGAACCCACATCCACATTTTGATTAATAAAAAAGCGAATTCCACCGCCACTACCAATAGCAGAATACTTAAAATTATTTCCCGTTGTTTGCTGATATTCTTGACGGTATCGCTCATAAAGAATTTCGGGAAAAGAAGCCCCTGCACCTTTGATTCCCTGAGCATTAACCCCATAAGGAATTAAGCTAAAAGCGATCGCACTTAGAGTCGTAGCAATCTGTTTCTGACATCTTTGAGGAAAGGATTTTTGACAGGTATTGTTCTGAAAAATCTTCATTTAATTGAAATTATTGTGCCAACTGAAAAACTCAATATTTTTAAAATAAATTTAATTTATAAGGGATAGATTTTTAAGGTTTTACCATCCGCTGGTAGCTCTACCCCAAAGTCATTGTCGATCACTATTTCGTAATAGTAATCAAATGATGTATAACGAGTACTACGCCAAGTACTGACAATTTGAGCATCGGGAAGCCAAAATTTCAAGGCTTTCATTACTTCTTCAGGGACAGCACTCTTTTCTACTTGCTCATCTACTTCGATAATCTCACCACTCGGTTTAATCTCAATTTCAAACTCGAAACCTTGTTGATTTTGTCCTCCCAATTCGTAAACAGTCGAACCATCGGGATTAATTTGAACTTGAGCTGTAGTTGGTTTCGCCCCAGTTGCCGCCGTCGCGGAAGACAAAACAGTAGCGGGGACTTCAGATAATTCTATTTTTCTTTCAATTTCCCCTAACTTCTGAGCGATTAATAATGTCCCTTCAGTGTTAGCTAATGATTGCGCATTTACATTTAATCCAATATTTAATCCACAGGTGGCAAAAACCACCAACCCTGTCGTTGTCAACAACCTGGTTTTTATATTTTTCAGTAAATTCATGGGTGATTTAGAGCAATAACTATCAGTAAATTATGGTAAATACAATTGTTTTATCTCAACTACTTGAATCTAATTCGGATTTTGAGCAAACAGTGTTAAATATTACCTTATTTTTATCACTAGCAGTATAATTTAGCAGATTTGGGAGAAGATGCAATATGTTTTTTTGTAAAAAATCTAGTTTTGAACTAGTTTTAGAATTATTTTTCCTGCGCTACAAACTCTAATTTTGAAATTATTTGGTTGCAAAACTCCATAGTTATATATCCATAACCCCCTATTATAGATAACTTTAGGAAGATTTCAGATATTTATTCCAAAATGAGTATATTTATAACTATCAGCGATCGCTATAATAAAACTCGAATCAAGTTGATTAGTTTAATTATTTTTTTGAGTTAATTAACTGCGGAATGCTAGGTTTAAATTCGACACCTGCATTATTTACTTCATATTCATAAAATTTTAAATGGGCTATTGTCAGCGATTTTAGCCCACGACTCATCTATTTCATCCGTTGCTAAGACATTAAATCCTGTCTCTAAAGCCTTATTCCAAAATTCTTCCTTATTTATGCCAAATCCTCTAGTGATTGCATCTCTTTGACCAGCACGCATTTTTATAGCATCTGTCCAGTTTTCTTCTCTTTCTCTTATTCTAGGATCTGGATGTTCTCGAAAATTGTAGTTAAAATAGATTCTTTGCCCAGGAAAAATTTTATGTAATTTCCTTTTTCGATCATCAGCAAAACAAATTCGCTCTCTTAGTTTTGTATTTACATAATGTCTTTTAACTTCTTGAGCAAGATCTAACTTAAGATTCTTAATATCATCTCCAGTTAGACAAAAAATAAACCTGTTTTCTAAATCTTTTAGTTTAGGCCAACCATTTTCTCGTGCAGCATAAGCTAGTCCCCATTTATTTTGCATTAAATCTTTGGGTTGATAGATTTTATTTTCTGGAAAATGATTGCGAATATATTGGTCTATTTGCTGAGGAAATTGAGAAGTTCTAGACCGATCTACAACTTTTTTGAGATCTAAATAGACTGTAACAATATCGTGTCCTGAGTTATTAAATGACCATTTTTCTAATTCTTCTAAATATTTAGCTAGTTGTTTATCATCTTCTATAAAGTATTTATCTGAATGATCAACTGACCATTTATTATCAGTTAAAGATTGGGCTATATCAAGCTCTAGTCCTTGACACCCCTTTTCTATTTGTTCAGAGAGAGAACCTTTATCATAAGAATTATGGCTTGCTTTAAAAGCAACCTCATTATAAGAGTAATCTTGATAGTTATTCAAGTTGTATTGACTCCCTTAAAAATACTTTTTAATAATTCTATAGGACAATTCGACTGTTACTATATTACTTTTTGTATTCTTGATTTCAATGAGAGCAAAAGCGATTACC